>DASUZN010000127.1:0-5905 GCA_036376855.1 Gaiella sp.
GGCGCATGGAGTCCCGCGTACCCGCGGCTGCCTGCTGGAGCGTCTCCCGCGCGGCGGGCGAGCCCTCCGTCTGGGCGGCGGCGCTCAGCGAGTACGAGATTCCGGCGAGATGCTGGACGGGGCCGTCGTGGAGGTCGGCCGCGATCCGGCGCCGTTC
Organism: Gaiella sp.; assembly: GCA_036376855.1. Taxonomy (GTDB): domain Bacteria; phylum Actinomycetota; class Thermoleophilia; order Gaiellales; family Gaiellaceae; genus Gaiella. The sequence goes on from DASUZN010000127.1 coordinate 158, forward strand.
GTCGTCCGACGCCTCTACGGCGCGGACGAGCAGTGCCTCTCGCTCCGCCTGGCTCCGGCGGAGCCTCCGATCGAGGCGCCACGCCAGCGGCACCTGGACCAGCCAGAGGAGAACGAGGCTCCCGAGCATGAGCGCGGCGAACGGCATCCAGATGCGGCGCCCGGTCGACGCGACGGCGCTCCGGCGCTGGTAGGTCTCGAACAGGAGCGGCGTGCCGTCGGGCACACGGATCGGCAGGTAGACCTCGTAGAGGTCGCCCTGCCCGCGCTCGTAGCGGTTCTCGGGGCCCGAGAGGTCGGTCAGGGACGCCTTCGTGGCTCCCGACCGCAGCACCTCGAGCTTCTCCGCGTCGAGCGGGAACCGCGTGCCGATGAGGCGCGGCTCGTCCGAGTACACGACCCGGCCGTCGCGCGCCCAGAGCTTGACGCGGACCACCCGCTCGCCGAGCACGCGCTCCTGGACGATCCGGTCGACGGCGGCGAGCGACCGCGGCTCGCTTCGGAGAAGACCAGGAGCGACGGTCGGCTCGACGATCCCCTGGCCGGCCAGCGTCGCGAACTGCCGCGCGTCGCGGAGCGCCTCGGCGTTCCCCAGGCTCCGTAGAGCGACGAGCGACCCGGCTCCGAACACGGCGAGCACGGCGAGGCCCGCGAGAGCGAACTGCATGACCGGATGCCTCATCGAGTGCGCCTGGGGTCTACGACCAAGGTCCCATTGTCGCCGGGACCTGCCCGGCGGCACCCTCCGAGGCGTCGAGACACGGAGGAAAGACGTATGAACGGATGGACAGTACGGATCATCGTGGCGGCGGTCGTCGTCGGCGCCCTCGCGCTCTCGCCGGTCGCCTTCGGGAAGGACGGCGTCCGCGTCGCGGGCACGTGCTCCAAGGCGAGCACGTCGAAGCTGAAGCTGAGCCGAGAGGACGCGGGGACGGAGATCGAGTTCGAGGTCGACCAGAACCGGAACGGCGTCCGCTGGCGTGTCGTTCTGTTCCGGAACGGCGTCCGGGTCGCGAGCCGCGTGGCGGTGACACGAGCTCCGAGCGGATCCTTCGAGGCACGGTTCGTCCGTTCGGGCGGCGGCCGGTGGGTCGCGCGGGCGACCAGCCCCTCGGGTGAGGTCTGCACCGCGGCGGCGTCGATCGCGTAGGGCACCCGGTCGCGGGGCGGTCGTGGCACGATCGCCCCGTGACCGACGGCACCGACATCGTCGCAACCGCCGCCGAGGCGTCCGGCGCGGGGAGGCAGCCACTCCTCGTGCTGGAGCTGGTCGAGGCGTTTCTCGACGAGCACGGGCTCGGCTCGGGGCCCGTGCGTGGGTCGCGGATCGGGGCCGGCGGCGGCTCGAACTTCTCGTTCCTGCTCGAGCGGGACGGCGAGCGGTTCGTGCTGCGCCGCCCGCCCCGGCCGCCGCTGCCGCCCTCGGCGCACGACATGGTGCGGGAGGCGCGCCTCCAGCTCGCGCTGGGGCCGCAGGGGATCCGGCTGCCGCCGATCGTCGCGATCTGCGAGGACGAGAGCGTGCTCGGCGTCCCGTTCTACGTGATGGGCTTTCTCGACGGCCACGTGGTCACCGACCGGTTGCCGGCCGGCCTCGACGACCCGGCCGCTCGGGCGCGGCTCGGGGAGGAGCTGATCGACGCGCTGGTCGAGATCCACGCCGCCGACGTCTCGGATCCGGCGCTCGCGGCGTTCGCGCGCCCCGGCAGCTACCTCGAGCGACAGGTGCGCCGCTTCTCGCAGCTCTGGGAGATCAATGCGACGCGCGATCTCCCTGTTGTGGTCGAGGTCGGCCAGCGACTCGGGGAAGAGCTGCCCGACCCCTTGCCGGACACGGTCGTTCACGGCGACTACCGCCTCGGGAACCTCATGGTCGAGCGGGAGCGGCCCGACCGTGTCGAGGCCGTGCTCGACTGGGAGATGGGCGCGATCGGCGATCCACGCGCCGACCTCGGCTACCTGCTTGCGACGTACACGGAGCCCGGCGGCGGCCCGAGCCCGCTCGGGGTCTCGCCGGTGACGGCGCTCGAGGGCTTCCCGGCGAAGGCGGAGCTCGTGGGGCGCTACCGGGACCGGAGCGGTCGGGATGTCGGGCCGCTCGGCTGGTTCGAGGCGCTCGCGCTCTGGAAGGCCGCCGTCTTCTGCGAGGCGATCTTCGGCCGCTTCGTGCGGGGCGAGCTCGGCGCCGAGGACGCGCGGGCCGCCGCGTTCGAGCACGCGGTGCCGCTGATGGCCGAAACCGCCGCGGATCGCCTTCGCACGTAGGCATCACGGGTTCCGGGGCTCCGCTGGTCGAACCCGCTCGTGACGTAGCGTTCGCCGGGTGACCGAGCACCGCCGACCCGAGTCGTCCGTCCGGCCCGGCTTCGCTCGGGAGGACTGGAACGCGCGCTACGCGCAGAAGGAGCTTCTCTGGAGCGCCGAGCCGAACCGGCGCTTCGCCGCCGAGGTCGGCGGGCTCCCTCCCGGCCGCGCGCTCGACCTCGCCTGCGGCGAGGGCCGCAACGCGGTCTGGCTCGCCGAGCGCGGATGGAGCGTGACCGGTGTCGATTTCTCGGACGTCGCGATCGCGAAGGCGGTGGAGCTCGCGGCGAGCCGCGGGGCCGAGGTCGAATGGGTCGTCGCAGACGTTCTCGACCACGAGCTGAAGCCACGCGCGTTCGACCTCGTCGCGCTCCTCTACCTGCAGCTGCCGCGCGAGGGCCTGCTGCACGCCGTGCGGTCGGCGGTGGACGCGGTCGCGCCGGGAGGCACGCTTCTCGCCCTCGCCCACGACACGTCGAACCTCACGGCGGGGCACGGCGGGCCGAAGGACGCATCCGTTCTCTATACGGCCGAGGACATCGTCCCGGCGCTCGGTGACCTCGTCGTCGAGCGCGCCGAGGCTGTCGAGCGAACGGTGTCGCTGCCTGACGGCGAGGCCGTCGCGATCGACGCGTTCGTCCGCGCGCGCCGGCCCGGCTGACGGATTGCGGCGGAGGTAAGACTCCGCCACCGCGGGACACCAACGTTCGAGGTGAGCGTTCGGTGACAAGAGCGACCGTCGAGCACGACGTGCTCATGGCGTCCTGCGCGATCAGCGCCGGAATCCATGCCGCGCTCGCGCCCGAGCACCTCCGCGAGGAGCCTGCCGCCGGCATCGGCTTCGTCGTCTCGGCGGCCGTGCTCGCCGTCCTCTGCGTCGTCCTGACCTACCGTCCAGGGAGCCGGCCAGCCGTCGGCGCCGCGGTTGCGGTTCTGGCGGCGCTGCTCGTCGCGTACGCACTCGCGATCACCGTCGGCGTGCCCGGGCTCCATCCGGACGCAGAGCCGGCCGACGGGCTCGGCCTCGCGACGAAGGCGATCGAGCTCGTCGGGCTCGCCGCCGCCCTCCATCTGGCGATGCCCGGCCGTCACGCCGGCCGGCTCACACGACTGCAACCGAAAGGAACGAGATGATCGACGAACGTACGCACCGTGCGCTCCCGCTCGGCGCCTCCTTGCTGATCGCCACGCTCGCCGCCCTCGCCGCGCTTGCGGTGTCCGGCGGGCCTGCTGCCCACGCGCACGGTGAGCCCGCCGCGAACGGCACGGTTACGAGCTCCGAGTTCGCGCTCCGGCAGGGGATGCGGAGCCTCTGGGAGGACCACGTCAGCTGGACGAGGCTCGCGATCATCAGCCTCACCACCGGCTCACCCGACACGAAGGCGACCGTCGCGCGTCTGCTCCGGAACCAGACCGACATCGGCAACGCGATCAAGCCGTACTACGGCGCGAAGGCGGGAACCGAGCTGACGCGGCTCCTGCGCGAGCACATCCTCGTCGCCGCCGACCTGGTCGCCGCAGCGAAGGCGGGCGACAAGGCGAAGCTCGCGACCGAGCAGGCGGCGTGGCAGCGGAACGCCGATGCGATCGCCGCCTTCCTCAACAAGGCGAACCCCGACGCGTGGAAGCTCGGCGAGATGAAGTCGATGCTGCAGTCCCACCTCGCGCTCACCACACAGGAGGTCGTCGCCCGCCTGCAGGGCAAGTGGAATGCCGACGTGCGCGCCTACGACGCGATCGTGAAGCAGGCGCTCGGGATGGCCGACATGCTGAGCGAGGGGATCATCGACCAGTTCCCGGCCCGGTTCGCCTAGACGGTCTGAACGAGCCGGCATGCCACACGTCCACCAAGAGCGAGGAACCGGGGGTCGGCGGTCTCCTTCCTCGACGCTCGAGTGGCGGAGCGACCGCCTCGTGGACGCAGGGTTCCCGCGCGGGCTCGCCGCCCGGCTCGCGCGGGACACGCGGTACGACCTTCACGCGCTGATCGACCTCACCGAGCGGGGCTGCCCGCCGGAGCTCGCCGCCCGGATCCTCGCCCCGCTCGATGAGGAGGCGGACGCCGCGTGAGCGCCGTCGCGCCTATCGTTCGCCGGATGGAGCACGGATCCTCGCTCGCCGCGAGTCCCGGCGACGGCGTAGGCGTCGAGCCGTCGCTCGACGCCGATTCGCGCGCGTGGCTGCAGGACCTCCGCGGAGCCGGCGCGGCTCACGACGAGGCCGTTGCGCGCCTGCACGCGCTCCTACTCCGCGCGGCGCGCTTCGAGACCGGGCGCCGGCGGACGGCGCACCCACACCTGCGCGGCGACCTCGACGACATCGCCCAGGAGGCCGCGGACGACGCCCTGCTCGCGATCCTCGCGCGCCTCGACGACTTCCGCGGCCTCTCGCGCTTCACGACGTGGGCGTACAAGTTCGCGCTCTACCAGGCATCGGTGAAGGTGCGTCTCCGGTCCTGGCAGGGACGGGAGGTGCCTGTCGAGGACGAGGCCTGGAGCGTGCTCGCAAGCGCCGCGATCGGGCCGGGCGCCGCGGCCGAGCAGAGCGAGCTGCTCCGTGCCATCCGCGACGGGATCGTGGACGCGCTGACCCCGCGCCAACGGAGCATCCTCGTAGCTCTCGTGCTGAACGAGGTCCCGATCGACGTGCTCGCCGAGCGCGAGGGTACGACCCGGGGCGCGCTCTACAAGACGTTGCACGACGCCCGCCGCAAGCTCCGCCGCTATCTCGAGGAATCGGGTCATGCCCTCGGCGGGCCCTGGGAGGAGACGCCATGACGGAACTCGACGAGACCGGACGCCTCGTCGCGCGCCTGCTCGGTCCGGCCGAGCCCGAGGTCAGCTGCGCGACGTGCTTCGAGGAGCTCGACCGCTACGTCGACCTGGAGCTCTCGGGTGCCGACGCGGACGCCACGCTGCCCGGCTTTCGGGCGCATCTCGAGGGCTGCCCCGCCTGCCGCGAGGAGCACGAGAGCCTGCTCGCGCTCGTCGGCGGCGAGGGTCTCGCGTAGGAGTACCCTCGAGGCATGAAGACGATCGACCTCGACGACGACGAGCTGCGGTTGCTCACCGCAGCCGTCCGCTCCTACCTCGACGACTTCGGCCACGACGAGGCAGACGTCCTGCGCCGCGTGAAGCAGCTCCTCGCGAAGCTCCAGGATCAGTCCACCGATCCTGCCTGACTCCGACCGGACGCCAACCGGGCGACTGTGGCGGCTCAGGTCGGCGGCTGGGGTTGCGCTCAGCGCTTGTGCGCGACGACCAGTAGGTACTCGTAGACGTACGTCGCCGGCTCGCCCGGCGCTCCCCCGTTCGCGCCCTCGGTGAACGCGACCAGGTCGGCGTCTAGCGCTGCGGCGCCCTCCGGGTTGCCGGCGTGGGAGGCGCGAAGCGCGATCACGGGGCCGAACGTCTCCTCGAAGAGCGTCCGGTAGGCCTCTGGCGAC
>DASUZN010000128.1:0-12146 GCA_036376855.1 Gaiella sp.
GGGATCCGACACGCATGACCATCGTAGATGGTTCGGGTGCCCCTTCACTGCGGCTCGGGATCGACGCGAACGCCGTCCACGCGTAGCGGATGGTCGGCGAGCGCCAAGAGCTGGTCGTCGCCCGCGGAATCGCCGTAGGCCCATAGCTCGGCCCCCTCGAGACCGTGCTCGGAGAGCCATACGCGGACGCGGCGGGCCTTCTCCTCACCCCGGCAGTTCGCGCCGGCGAGGTTTCCGGTGAGCCGTCCGTCGGCTCCTCTCTCGAGGATCGTGCACACGATGCCGTCGACGAGGAGGGACGCTCCGAGTGGCATGAGGTACGGATCGAGAGAGGCCGACGCGAGGAGCACCGTGTGCCCGAGCTCGTGGTGTCTGCGCATGCGAGCGAGCGTGTCCTCGCGTAGTCCGCTGCCCTCGACCTCGCGGGCGAAGGCTGCGCCGAGCGTGTCGATCCTCGCCCCCTCGCAGCCCCGCAGCGAGCTGCACGCGAGCTCTTTCAGCCGGTCACGGTCGCGCCGCGCGAGCGACGTGGCGACCGCAAGCGGATGGCGCAGGAGCGTCGTCCACAGCCGCCGCCCGGCGGCACGACGAAGGAAGGGCGTCACGCAGTCGCGCGTCGTCAACGTCCCGTCAACGTCGAACGCGGCGACGACCGGTGGCGGGCCTGGCGCGGGGGGCACGAGCCGGTCCAGGCTATACACTCGCAGCGTGTCCGACGGCCCGGAGATCTTCGACGACCTCTATCTCGGCCTTCAGGCCGGCGGCGCGCTGCGCAAGCAGCGCCGCGGCGAGGAGTTGACCGAGCAGGAGCGCGAGGCGATCGGGCACTGGCAGCAGATGTCGATGTGGCGCAAGGGCGTCGCGATCGGCGCCTTCGCGGTCGGCACCTTCGGTCTCGGCTTCACCGTCGGCGGCCTCGTCTTCGGGCGCCGCGCCCGCAAGGCCTAGCCGGCACCGCCGCTGCGCTCGAAGTGGGCGCCCGTGCCCGGCGTCGCCGACCGGGTGTTAGACGAGGGGCGGAGCGGGTAGTAGCGTTTCGCACACAGTCGGCTCTCCCATCCGCCGACTGACCCGAGACAGGGGAAGGAGCGCACATGCGTGCTCGCAGATTCGCTCTCGCGACTGCCGCCGCCGCTTCGGTCGTCGCCGTCAGCGTCGCCGCAGCCGGGATCCTGACCGTCGCGCCGCCGGTACGGGTGACCGGCCCGAGCCCGTTCGCCGGATGCACGAACATCGGTCCGGGAACACCCGGAGCGGTGAACTACGTCAACTCGGAGGTCGAGCCTTGGGTGGCGGTCAACCCGGCCGACCCCCAGAACATCATCGGGGTGTGGCAGCAGGACCGCTGGTCGGACGGCGGGGCACGGGGGCTCGCGACCGGCTACACGACCAACGGCGGCGTCACGTGGAACACGACGGCCGCGAAGTTCACGTTCTGCTCGGGCGGCACGGTCGCGAACGGAGGCGACTTCGAGCGCGCCTCCGACCCGTGGGTGACGTTCTCGCCGAACGGCTCGGCTTACCAGATCTCGATCGCGTTCAACGGCCTCGACCTGACGAACGCCGTGACGATCAGCAAGTCCACGACCGGCGGCGCGACGTGGAGCGACCCGACGGCGCTGATTCGGGACTCGGGAGATCGCGACTCGAGCTTTGCGTTCAACGACAAGGAGTCGATCACGGCAGACCCGTTCGACTCCAACTACGTCTACGCCGTGTGGGACCGGCTCGTCTCGCCGAACAACAAGTCGAGGGCGAGCATCCAGGGGCTCATCAACTCGAAGACGTTCCGCGGCCCGATCTGGTTCTCCCGCACGACCGACGGCGGGGCGAGCTGGGAGCCGGCGCGGATGATCGCCGACCCGGGCTCGCACAACCAGACGATCGGCAACCAGATCGACGTTGGGGCCGACGGCACGCTGATCGACCTGTTCACCGAGATCGTCGCGCACAAGAACGCAGGCGGAAACCGTGGCGTGCATTTCTCGGTCATCCGCTCGAGCGACCACGGGGCGACCTGGGGCGACTCGGTCGTGATCGCAGACGACAGCTCGAAGGGCGTCCGCGACCCGCAGACGGGCCAGCCGCTCCGCACCGGTGACGGGCTGCCCGACATCGCAGTGAACCGCCATTCCGGGACACCCGGGTACGGCAACGTCTACGTCGTGTGGCAGGGGACGAGCTCGCCCTCGGCTCCGTCGGACGACACGATCTATCTCGCTCGCTCGACGGACGGCGGCTCCACGTGGTCGGCGCCGATGAAGGTCAACAAGACGCCGAACGGCGCGGCCGCCTTCCTGGCGTCGGTGCACGTCGCCGCCGACGGCACCGTCGGGGTCACGTACTACGACAACCGGAACGACACCGCGGGCCCAGGGCTTCCCACGGACGTCTGGATCGTGCACTCGCACGACGCCGGGACGACGTTCGGCCCGGACGCCCACGTCGCCGGCCCGTTCGACTTCACGACCGCCCCGGACGCCGGTGGCTTCTTCCTCGGCGACTACCAGGGGCTGGACAGCGTCGGTACCTCGTTCGTCCCGTTCTTCGCGGCGACGAACAGCGGCGACACGACGAACCGCTCGGACATCTTCTTCACGACGGCTTCGCCGTAGGAGCCACGGGGGGGCGGGGCAGGCCAATCGCCTGCCCCGCCCGAACGCCGACTCTCATACCCAAGGATCCGAGAAGATGCTCCAGGCGTCGTTGAACAGCGCTCCGTCGTAGGAGCCCTCGCACCAGATGTGCTCGCCGGGAGGCCCGCAGGCCCCCCGCTGCGAGCTGCCTCCCTGCGCATACGCGTTCGCGAGCGCCGAGGCGAGCCGCTCCTGCAAGCCAGCTGTCTTGGTCGCGAAGTCGGACTGGACGGGAGGCAGATCGTTGTCCGGTGCCCACGCGAAGCCCAGCCGACCCTCCGGGCCGTCCGCGGGGTGGGTGCCGGCGTCGTGCCGGATCGCGAACACCTGCTCGGAGAGGAAGTGCCGCATCAGCGTGTCGTCGACGTCCGTGAAGCCGAACCCGGACTGCCATCTCCACGCCGCGTTCCCGAGGGAGAGGTACGTCCGGCGGAGGAACGCCTCGGCGACGGCGCTCCGGTCACCTCCCGCACGGGCGAGGGCGAGCGGGTGCGTGACGTAGTCGATCAGGTGCTGTGCACGCGTCATAGCGGGCGCCGAGGGCACGCCCCACGCACGGATGTCGCCGTAGGTCTCCTGTGCCCAGAAGCGGACGTAGCCGTCGGCCTCCGCCCAGAAGGCGTCGTCGTCGAGCCACCCGCGCATGTTCGCGAGGTACACGGAGAGGTTCTGCGTCCGCTGCCCGAAGCCGACAACGAAGACGAGGCCCTGGGTTGCGGGTGCCGACCCGCCGCCCTCGTAGAGGCCCTTTAGGAAGTCGAGCAGGTTGCGTCGGGACTGTCCTGCGTTCTGCCGGACGCTCGAGGGGACCTCGTTCAGCGCCCACGTGTCGCCGAGCGACACGTCGTAGCCCGCCTCGGCCATGCGCTTCCGGAACTCGCTGCCTGCGTCCACCCATGTCCTCTTGTTGGTGGTCACCCACGACTGCCAGGCGGTGAGCTGGGCCTCGGCCGCCGCGTGGAACCGCGGGCCGAGCGCCCGGATCCGCCATGCCTGGTCCGGTCGGGGCTGGGTCTTGTTGCCGGCGATCGCCGGAATGGAGATGGTGTAGTTCGCGCAATGTGATGCCTCGGCCGCGAGGTGCTGCGCGAGGCGGTTCCAGTCCGCCGCGGTGTACAGCGAGACCTCCGCATGGAGACGGCAGTTCTTCAGGAGCGCCTCCGGGCCTCCGGCGGCCACGACGGCCGTATCGGCCCGTGCGGTCGCGGCGGCCGCGGTTCGGATCTCGGGGGCGATGGGACCGATCGCGTCGACCGGCTCGATTCCGGCGCAGTCGACGGCCGACAGCGTGGCGGCGTCCTCGTCCCCACACGGCGGCGGTGAGCCGATCTCCAGGTCGACGGCCGGAGGCTCGTCGGCCAGGGTCGCCGAGGCCCCGGCCAGGGCCGTCGCGAGCACGACAACGACGGCACCCGTCGTGATCACGATGCGTCGCATCTCTCCTCCTCTCGATTCACGAGCGATGCGTCACCTTCGACGCCCGGTCCAATCGACGGCTAACGGCCGCCCGCTTCATCGGGGAGAACCCTCGCAATCGGCGGGACGAGCTGTCTATCCATGCGGCTGCGCCACAGTTGGACGAACGTATGTTCTGGCGTTAGACTTGACGTCGTATGTCCGCCGACCAGCTCGTCGTCCACGGCGCCCGCGAGCACAACCTCAAGAACGTCACCGTCACGCTTCCGCGGAACGCGCTCGTCTGCGTGACAGGACTCTCCGGGTCGGGAAAGTCGTCGCTCGCGTTCGACACGATCTACGCGGAAGGGCAGCGGCGCTACGTCGAGTCGTTGTCGGCGTACGCGCGCCAGTTCCTGCAGATGATGGAGAAGCCGGACGTCGACTCGATCGACGGGCTCTCGCCGGCGATCTCGATCGACCAGAAGACGACCTCGCGCAATCCGCGCTCGACGGTCGGGACGGTGACCGAGATCTACGACTACCTGCGGCTCCTCTACGCACGCGTCGGGCGGCCGCACTGCCCGATCTGCGGCCGGCCGATCGCGGGACAGAGCCTCGACCAGATCGTCGAGCAGGTGCTGGCCCTGCCCGAGGGCACGAAGTTCACGGTCGATGCGCCGATCGTCCGGGGCCGCAAAGGCGAGTTCCGCGATGTGCTCGAGGAGCTCCGCCGCGACGGGTTCACCCGGGTCAAGGTCGACGGCGAGCAGCGCCTGCTCGAGGAGGAGATCGTCCTCGACAAGAAGTTCAAGCACACGCTCGAGGTCGTGGTCGACCGTCTCGTGATGAAGCCCGACCTGCGCCAGCGCCTGACGCAGTCGATCGAGACGGCGACGAGCCTCGCCGAGGGCCTGGTCCAGGTCGCGGTGGTCGACGGCGAGACCTACCTCTACAGCGAGAACTTCGCCTGTCCGGAGCACGGCGTCTCGCTCCCGGAGCTCGAGCCGCGGATCTTCTCCTTCAACGCACCCCACGGCGCCTGCCCGCGCTGCACGGGCCTCGGCTCCCAGCTCGAGATCGATCCCGACTTGCTCGTCCCCGACCCGAGCCTTTCCCTCGAGGAGGGTGCTCTCGTGCCGTGGTCGCTCGGCGGGCAGGGCTTCTACGAGTCGGTCATCAAGGCGGTGGCCGACCGCTACGAGATCGACCTGCAGACGCCGTGGCGCGAGCTCGACCGCGAGGAGCAAGACCGCTTCCTGCACGGCACCGGCGGCGACCGGATCCTCGTCACCTACAAGAACCGCATGGGGCGCAAGCGCCAGTACACGATGGCGTTCGAGGGGCTCGTCTCGAACCTCCAGCGCCGGTACCGCGAGACCGACTCGAGCCAGCAGCGCGAGCGGATCGAGGAGTACATGTCGATGCGCCCGTGCCCCGTCTGCCACGGCGCGCGCCTCAAGCCCGAGGTGCTCGCGGTAACGGTCGGGGAGAAGTCGATCCACGCGTTCGCGCAGCAGTCGGTGACCGCCGCGCTCCGCTTCGTCGACGCGCTCGAGTTGACGACGACCGAGGCGCTGATCGGGCGGCGGATCCTGAAGGAGATCCGTGAGCGGCTCATGTTCCTCGACGACGTGGGGGTGGGCTACCTCAACCTCGACCGTGCGGCGCGCACGCTCTCGGGCGGCGAGGCGCAGCGGCTCCGCCTCGCGACGCAGATCGGCTCGCAGCTCGTCGGCGTCCTCTACATCCTCGACGAGCCGTCGATCGGCCTCCACCAGCGCGACAACAGCCGTCTGATCGCAACCCTGGAGCGGCTGCGCGACCTCGGCAACACCGTGCTCGTGGTCGAGCACGACGAGCAGATGATGCGCGACGCCGACTGGCTCGTCGACATGGGGCCGGGCGCCGGCGAGCACGGGGGAGAGGTCGTCGCGGAGGGCACCGCCGATGAGGTCATGCGGACCGCGCGCTCGGTCACGGGGGACTTCCTCTCGGGCAAGCGCGCGATCGTCGTGCCCGAGCGGCGCACGGCCGACGACGGCTGGTTCCGCGTCCTCGGCGCGCGCGAGCACAACCTGAAGGACATCGACGTCGAGCTCCCGGTCGCGAAGCTCGTCTGCGTGACGGGCGTCTCCGGCTCGGGCAAGTCCACCCTCGTCAACGAGATCGTCTACAAGGCGCTCGCGAACCGGTTGAACAAGACGCGCACGAAGCCCGGCGCCCACGACGCGGTCGAGGGGATCGACTGCTTCGACAAGGTGATCGAGATCGACCAGACCCCGATCGGCCGGACGCCGCGGTCGAACCCTGCGACGTACACGGATCTGTTCACGCACGTACGGGAGCTCTACTCGCTGACGCCGGAGGCAAAGGTGCGGGGCTACAAGCCAGGCCGCTTCTCGTTCAACGTCCGCGGCGGCCGCTGCGAGACCTGCAAGGGCGACGGGCAGATCAAGATCGAGATGCACTTCCTTCCAGACGTGTACGTCCCGTGCGAGACGTGCCACGGGCGGCGCTACAACCGCGAGACGCTCGAGGTGCGCTTCAAGGGGAAGTCGATCGCGGACGTGCTCGAGATGTCGGTCGAGGAGGCGCTCGAGTTCTTCGCGAAGATCCCGAAAATCCGCCGGCGCCTGCAGACGCTGCACGACGTCGGGCTCGACTACATCCGCCTCGGCCAGCCCGCGACGACGCTCTCGGGCGGCGAGGCCCAGCGGGTGAAGCTCGCGTCCGAGCTGTCGAAGATCGCGACCGGGCGGACGCTCTACATCCTCGACGAGCCCACCACCGGTCTCCACTTCGCGGACATCGAGAAGCTGCTCGAGGTGCTTCAGCGGCTCGTCGACTCGGGGAACACCGTGCTCGTGATCGAGCACAACCTCGACGTGATCAAGCAGGCCGACTGGATCGTCGACCTCGGCCCCGAGGGCGGCGAGGCCGGCGGCGAGGTGATCGCGACGGGCACGCCGGAGCAGGTCGCCGAGGTCGAGGAGTCGCACACCGGGCAGTTCCTGCGCGGCGTTCTCGCGCAGCCGGCCGCCGCGGCCGCCTGAGCGGACACGTCGGTCCTGAGCGGCGCCGCGGCAGACGCCGCACCCTCCAGATCGGCGACACGTACCCTCGTGCCGTGAGCACCCGCCCTCCTCTCAAGCCCGTGCAGGCCGCCGACCGGGCCGGCGCCGAGCGTGCTGCGGCCGGCGAGGCGGCGGCGCGGGCGTGGTGGCGGCGGGTGCCGAAGGTGCTGACCTCGCCGCGGGGTGTGTTCGCCGCGCTCGCGGAGACCGACGACCTCGACGTCGACGCACGGTCGGAGCCCGTGCTGCTGATCGTGATCCTCGCCGGGATGGCGTCGATCATCCTGACGCCGGCGTGGGGAACCGTGATGGACGACGGGACGGTCGACGGTCTGGTGCTCGTCGTCCTGACGTTCGTCGGCGGGCTGTTCTACGGCGCCGCCGGGTACTTTCTGCTCGGCCTCGCACTCTGGCTCGGCGCGAAGGGGGTCGGGGTCGAGGCGCCGTTCAGGATCGCGCGGCAGCTGGTCGCGTTCGCGGCGGTGCCGATCGCGCTCTCAGCGGTCGTCGTCGTCCCGGTGATCGCCGTCCGCTACGGCTGGGACTGGTTCCGCACGACCGGCAGCGACACCCGCACCGAGCGTGACGTCGTCGTCGGGATCGGGCTCGTGTTCATGGCGTGGTCCGTCGTTCTCGTAGGCCTCGGCCTGCGTACGACGTTCCGGCTGCCGTGGCGCGGTGTCGTCGGCGCGCTGCTCCTCGCCGGCGTGATGGTCGCGGCGTTCGCGGTGCTGCCGACCGCGCTCTGAGCGCTACGTTCGCGCCGCCGTCCCTCTGAACGCCTGGAGCTCCTCCTCCGACATCCCGTACGTGTGCACCTCTTCGGGGAAGCGGTGCTCACGGACGTCGTCGGCGTAGGCCGAGACGGCGTCGCGGATCGTCGTCGCGAGATCCGCGTACTGCTTCACGAACCGGGGCGACTGGCCGTCGTACAGCCCGAGCAGGTCGTGCCAGACCAGCACCTGCCCGTCGGTGCCGCCGCCGGCGCCGATGCCGATCGTCGGCACCGTGAGGTGCCCGGTGATCTCGCCTGCGACGGGAGCCGGCATCGCCTCGAGCACGATCGAGAAGCAGCCGGCAGCCTCGAGCGCGCGGGCGTCGTCCACGAGCCGGCGTGCCTGGTCGGCCGTGCGGCCCTGCGCCTTGAAGCCGCCGAGCGCGGTCGCGGACTGCGGCGTCAGCCCGATATGCCCCATCACGGGAATGCCGGCGCCGACGATCGCCTGCGCGCGCGAGAGGGACGGGCCGGCACCTTCGAGCTTGACCGCATCTGCGCCGGCCTCCTTGACGAACCGGATCGCGTTCGCGACCGCCTCCTCGTCCGAGACCTGGAACGAGCCGAACGGCATGTCGGCGATCACGAGCGGGCGGCGCGCGCCGCGGGTGACGGCGCGGGTGAGGACGATCATCTCGTCCATCGAGGCGGGAACCGTCGAGTCGTGGCCGAGGACGGTCATCGCGGCCGAGTCGCCGACGAGGATCAGGTCGACGCCTGCCTCGTCGGCGAGCCGGCCCGACGGTGCGTCGTAGGCCGTCACCATCACGATCGGCTGGCGACGCTCCTTCATCAGCGCGAGCTCGGTGATGGGCAGCTTCCCCGGTGCCGGGGTGCCGGGTGCGGGTGTGCGCGGGCGGGTGCTCACGAGCGCTCCTTCTCGAGGGGGACGTTGTCGATCAGGCGGGTCGAGCCGACGCGGACGGCGGCGGCCAGGGTGGGCGGATCGAACGGCGCGACCGCGACGTAGTCGACGTCGAGGCCGGCGGCCTCGAGGATCGCGCGGGCAGTCTCCGGATCGCCGGTGGCGAGGGCGCGCGGCAGGGCAAGCACCCGTGCGCGCTCCTCCGGCGAGAGGCGGACGTTGCGGGACGAGAGCGCGAGCCCGTCCCCGTCGCGCACCGTCGGCACGACAACGAGCTCGAGCTCGAGGTTCAGGTCGGCGACCATCCGGCGGAGGACGGCGACCTGCTGCGCGTCCTTCTGCCCGTAGAACGCGCAGTCCGGGCGGACGGCGTTGAACAGCTTGAGGCAGACCGTCGCGACGCCGCGGAAGTGGCCCGGCCGGTGCTCGCCCTCCAGCGTCGCGCCGAGCTCGGTCACCTCTATCCACGTCTGGTAGCCGGGCGGGTACATCTCGGCGGCGGACGGCGCGAAGACGACGTCGACCCCCGCCTCGCGTGCCGCTTCGAGGTCGCGCTGCTCGTCGCGCGGGTAGCCGTTCAGGTCGGCCGGCTCGCCGAACTGCGCCGGGTTGACGAACAGGCTCAGCACCACCGTGTCGCAGCGCTCTCGCGCGGCCGCGAGCAGCGCAAGGTGCCCGGCGTGGAGCGCGCCCATCGTCGGTACGAGCCCGATCGTCCCGTCGCGCCGGTCTGCGAGGGCGGCCCGGACGTCCGCCACGGTGCGCGCGACGATCACGGGCGACCTCCGGACGGCACCGTGCTCCTCGAGGTCAGACTCGCCAGCTCGTCGTAGGCGGCGAGCAGGGCCGGCGCGGTCTCGGCGATGGCTACTCGGTGGCGCTCGACGGTCTCCCGGTCGCCGCGCTCGATCGGGCCGGTGAGCTGGAAGCCGTTGTCGATCACGCGCCGCATCAATGGGTCGAGCGCCTCGGGCGGAACGTCGGCCTCTGCGAGCAGCTCGCCGGCGATCCGACGGAGAGTGACGAGGTAGTTGGAGGCGATGACCGCGCCCGCGTGGTAGAGCGCACGCCTATCGTCGGCGAGGGCGAACGACCGCAGCCCGAGGAGCGCGGCGAGCTCGTTGGCGACCTCGAGTGCCTCTCCCGTCTCCCCGGTGACCGCTGCCCAGGCGCCGTCCAGCTGCTCCGGGCCGCGGTCGTGCGTGAACGTCTGCAGCGGATGGAGCGAGAAACGGCGCACGTGCGGGTCGAGCGCAGCCAGCGGCGTGCCACCGCTCACGTGCGCGACCCAGGGGCCGGGCGCGATCTCCGAGGCGACCTCGGCGATCGCCCGGTCGGGGACGCAGAGAAGGACGATGTCGGCGTCGCGCCCGCGAAGCGCGACGCCGCGCTCGGCAAGCCGAGCGCTCATGGCGCCGCCGACGCGGCCGCGCGCACCGATCACGTTGACGCTCTCGATCATGTCTCTGGCTCCAGTTCCTCGCGGATACCGGGCACTTTCAAGCGTACCGCACCTCGTATGTCGTCGGGCGCAAAGCCCTCAATCTCGGTCGGCAAGCCGGCGCTCGAGAGCCGCCTCGACCGCGGGCCACTCGTCGTCGGTGATCGAGTACCAGGCGCTGTCGCGGTTCTCCCCGCCCCGGACGAGCATGTGCTTGCGGTGGATGCCCTCGAACGTGGCGCCCATCGCCTCCATCGCCCCGCGGGAACGGTCGTTCAGGGCATCGGTCTTCAGCTCGACTCGGCGACACCCCCAGGTCTCGAAGGCATGGCGGAGCATGAGCAGCTTCGCCTCGACGTTCACCCCGGTGCCCCACGCATCGGGACCGAGCCACGTCCAGCCGATCTCGACCGAACCGTGCTCGGGCCGCAGCGCGAGGAACCGCGTCGACCCGACGACGCGGCCGCCGGTCAGCGTGACGAGGGGAAGCTCGGCACCCGCGGCCGCCGCACGGAGAGTGTCGTCGACCCAGGCGTCGAGCTCGGCGCGCGTCGACGGCTGCGCGATCGACAGCCACTTCCAGGTGCGCGGGTCGCGGGAGGCTTCCCAGAGCCCCTCGGCGTGCCGCGCCTCCATCGGCTCGAGGCTGACGTGGCGTCCCTCGAGAGTCGGAGCGCGCCACGGAGTCACGTGTCTAGACTACGGACGTGCCGATCTACGAGTACGCGTGCATGAACTGCGAGGAGCACTTCGAGGAGCTCGTCCGCTCCGACGGACAGGTCGTGAAGTGCCCGAGCTGCGGCGCCGCGAAGGTGCTCAGGCAGCTGTCGGCGTTCGCGGTCCACGGCGCCCAGGCGAAGCCGAGCTTCACGTCGGCCTCCGGCGGCGGCGGTGGCTGCTGCGGCGGCGGCTGCGGCTGCCACTAGCACCGAGCGTTCCGGATCTCAGCCCTCGGAGACGGCCGCCTCCGGCGCCCGCGCGAGACTACGCAGCGTGACGGCCGCTCCAGCGACGAGCAGTGCCGCGACCACGACGACGATCCAGACGTCGTCCAACGTCGGCTTGACGACCATCGCGAAGACGATCGCGAACAGGAACATCAGATCGATCCGTAGGAACGCGAACACGCGGCGGATCAACCGCTGCCCTTCGGCGGTCTGCGGCCCGACCACCGCGATCCGCTTCGCCGTCGGGCCGAGGTACCCCGCGCCGAGCAGTGAAGAGCCGACCCACGCGACGAGCGCGAAGTCGACCCAGAGCCGTCCCCACGGCCAGTCGCCGTCGATCATCAGCCCGACCCCCGCAAGCAGGACGACGATGGACGTGGGCGTGAACAGGCGCTCGCCGAGGCGGCCCGCATTCCCTGCGAAGCGCGCGATCGCCGACGGATCGCCGGAGCGCAGCTCGATCATCCCGTACGTCTGGACGTAGAACCCGCCGCCGACCCACACGATCGCGCCCGCGACATGGACGAACAGCAGGAACTCGTACCAGGTCATCCCTCGCCTCCGGAATCGAACGTGCGCTCCGTCGCATCGTCCTGTGGAGGTCGGACAGCGTCGCGCGGCGACCCGCCGGGGCGGGCCGTACAGTGTCCCGATGAGCTCCGACCGCGCAGCTCAACTCGTCGCGGAAGCGCGCCGGGCCGCCGGATGCACGCGCTGCGCGCTCCACACCGGCCGAACGCAGGTCGTCTTCGGGGAGGGCGACCCGGACGCAGACCTCGCCCTCGTCGGCGAAGCTCCCGGGTTCCACGAGGATCGCGAGGGTACGCCGTTCGCGGGTCGCGCGCGCGAGCTCCTCGAACGTCTTCTCGGCGGCGTCGGCCTGTCGCTCGACGAGGTCTACCTCGCGACGGTGCTCAAGTGCAGGCCGCCCGGGAACCGAGACCCGCAGCCGGAGGAGTCGGCCTCCTGCGAGCCGTACCTCTACCGCCAGCTCGACCTCGTGCGGCCGC
>DASUZN010000129.1:0-7226 GCA_036376855.1 Gaiella sp.
CATGGAGAGGGCGGCCCGGAGGCCGCCCTCTCGCTCACTCCGGGAGGTCGGAGCGATCAGTGGCCGATGGCCACCTTCGTCGTGACCCCGGCCTGCGCGGCGGCCTCCTCGCGGAACCGCCCGCCGAGCACTGCGAGCGCCAGGATCATCAGTCCACCACCGGTCAGGAGCAGCGCGATCCCGACCACGATCCCGAAGATCGCCAGCTGCGACGCCATGTAGCTCGTGTTGAGCGCCGTCGTCAGCGCCGTCTCGGTGACCCAGAGGTTGCGAGCCCCGTTTGCGATCGGCTGGCCACCCGAGTCCTTCGCCGCGGCCGCCTCGTCACTGGTGCCCTTCTGGTCGGAGGGGTTCGCCGCCGACTGGAAGCGACCCATCTGCGCATAGGTGAGCCCTCCGGTCGACTCGACCGTGTGCTCGCGCATGATCTGCGCGAACGCGCGTGCCTGCTCGCCCGTCTTCACCTGCTGGCCGGCCCACTGGTCGGCGTACTTCGCGACGGCGGGGTCGGATGCCTCGCCGAAGAAGATCTGCTCCTGCTTCAAGCTGTCCTGCACGGTGCTGCGGCCGTCGAATCCCATGTAGAGCGCAGCGGCGCCGAAGATGATGAGAACGACGCTCGCTGCGAGCCCGCCCCATTCGAGCATCCTTCTGGTGTTCATCGCTCCTCCTCCCGATGGATCACTTGCGGAATGCCCGGAGCTTCGTCGTCGGGCGGCGGGGCGCCATCGGGGATTGATCACCGGAGCGCTGCCACGAAACCCCGCTTCCGACCTGTGGAGAACTACGCAGTGGGGCCTACCAGCTCTTCGTGCGGGCCACCGCTTCGGGCCGACGGACGCGGATGCGGGCGTCGACGGCGACGCAGCGGTCGGGGAGCGCGAGTACCGGGTTCAGGTCGAGCTCGGCGACGGCGGGAATGTCCTCGCCGAGCCGCGCGAGCCGCAGGACGAGGTCGACGAGCGAGGCACGGTGGGCCGCCGGGGCGCCGCGGAAACCGGCGACGAGACGGCCGGCCTTGCCGCCGTCCACGAGCTCCTCGGCGTCGATGCCCGTGAGCGGCGCGATCCGGAAGGCCGCCTCGCCGATCAGCTCTGCGAACACGCCGCCGGGGCCGAATGCGACGAGCGGCCCGAAGACCGGGTCCTGGACGACGCCCGCCAGGAGCTCGGCGCCGCCCGCGAGCATCGGCTGGACGATCACCGGCGGCCCGATCCGCGCCGCAGCGTCGGCGACCGCTTCGTCGTCGGCGAGGTCGAGCGCGATGCCGCCCGTTTCCGTCTTGTGCGCGCCGGGCGCCGCTGTCTTGACGACGGCCGGGAGGCCGAGGGCGCGCGCGGCGGCGACCGCCTCGTCGACGGAGGTCGCCACGCGCTCGGGGACCAGCGGCAACCCGTAGGCCTCGAGCAGCTCGCGCGTCGCCGCCGGGTCGAGCCACGTGTCGTCGGAGGCGCCGAGCGCCCGCTCGACGACCGCCTCCGCACCGACGCGGTCGACGCCGTCGAGCGCCGGCACGGCGCCCTGCGGGCGACGCAGCCAGGACGCGCGATCGGCCACACGACCGAGCGCACGCGCGGCGGACTCCGGGTACGCGAACGACGCGACGCGGCGCGTCCCGCGCAGCACCGCCGGCGTCCCCTCCGACGTCATGATCACCGCGAGCACGGGCTTGTCGGAATCGACGCGTGCCACGGTCTCGACGACGGCCTCGGCGATCTCGTCAGCCGTCGCGGTGACCGCGGGGACGAACAGCACGATGCACGCGGAGACGTGTGGGTCGCCAAGGACATGCGGGATCGCCGCCGCATACGTCGCGGCGGTCGCGCTCCCCAGCATGTCGACGGGGTTCGCGACGCTCGCCTCGGCCGGCAGCACCGCGCGCAGGCCGGCGACGGCGTCCTCGCCCAGCGCGGGCAGCTCGAGACCGGCGGCCTCGCACGCGTCGGCGCAGAGAATCCCGAGGCCGCCGGCATTCGTCACGATTCCGACCGAGCGGCCCTCGAGTCGACCGCCGGCCGACAGCAGCGAGGCGACGTCGACGAGCTCCTCCAGCGTCTCGGCGCGGATCACGCCGGCCTGTCGGAAAAGGGCATCGGCCGCGGCGTCGGAGCCCGCGAGCGCCGCCGTGTGCGAGCTCGCTGCGCGCTGGCCGCTCTGGGAGCGGCCGCTCTTGAGCGCAAGGATCGGCTTGCGGCGGGCGACCCTGCGGGCGATGCGCGCGAACCGCCGAGGGTTTCCGAACGACTCGACGTAGAGCAGGATCGCCTCCGTCGACGCGTCGTCCTCCCACCACTCGAGCAGGTCGTTCGTCGAGACGTCCGCCTTGTTGCCGATCGAGACGAACGCCGACAGGCCAAGGCCGCGAGTGACGGCCGCCTCGAGCAGGGCCAGCCCGAGCGCGCCGCTCTGGGACGAGAACCCGATGTTGCCGGCCGGCGTCGAGCGTGAGGCAAAGGTGGCGTTCAAGCTCGTGCCGGCGACGGAGATGCCGAGGCAGTTCGGCCCGATCAGGCGCGCGCCGTACGAGCGGACGAGCGCAAGCAGCCGCTCCTGGCGGTCGAGCCCCTCGCTTCCCGTCTCCGCGAAGCCTGCCGAGATGACGACGAGCGCGCGGACGCCGTGCGCGAGCGCCTGCTCGGCCGCCTCGATCACGCCCGTCGCCGGCACGCAGATCACGGCCACGTCGACCGGGTCGGGAATCTCGCTCACGGAGCGGTAGCCGCGAACGCCCGCGACGGATGCGCCGTCGCGGTTGACCGGGTAGGCGGCGCCCTGAAAGTCGGCCTCGATGACGTTGCGGAAGAGCTCGCCGCCGATCGTGCCGCGCCGTCTCGAGGCGCCGATCACGGCGACGCTACGGGCCTCGAAGAACGGGCGCAGAGACGCCGTGACGGCGACATGGTCGCGCGCGGCGAGGCGCTCCTCGAACCGCTCGGTGCGCCCGATCGGGAAGGCAACTTCGACCTCGCCCCCGGCGAGCTCCCGCGTCAGCTCGAAGCCGAGCGCCTCGAAGACGCCGAGCATCCGGCGGTTGTCGGGCAGCACCAGCGCGAGGAACCGCTCGATGCCGTGATGTGCGGCGCGCTCGGCCAGCTGCTCGACGAGGCGCGTGCCGACACCGCGTCGCTGGATGTCGTCCGCCACCGCGAACGCCGTCTCTGCGGTGGTGGGATCGCGTAGCCGCGTGTAGTTCGCAAGTGCGACCACCCGCTCCGACCCGTCCTCGACGAGCGAGCCGAGCAGCGCCCCGCGCTCGGCCCAGTCCGAGTCGAGCACCTGCTCGACGACCTCCGGCCCGAGCGACGGGAACCCGTGAAAGCGCATGTACAGGCTCTGCTCGGAGAGGGCGCGGAAGAAGTCGAGGATCGCGTCGGCGTCCGCGCGCGTCGGCGGGCGGAGCCGCAGGGTGCTCCCGTCGCGGAGGATCACGTCGACGACGTCGGTCACCGGCGCATTCTCGCGCTCGTGAGGCGTCCGTCGCATGGGTAGTTCCCCACGGCTCCGATCAGGCAGGCCGCTGATGCGCCGAGCGCGCGACGGGCTTCACCCTTCGTGGAGACACCACGAAAGGGGGTTGCGATGAACGCCAGGTCAGTCACATCCGGCGCGAGCGAGCTCGAGGCGACGAGCGTGCGCGACGCAATGCACGAGGGAGTCCTCTCGTGCTCCGCGGACACGCCACTGTCGGCGGTCGCAGAGCTGATGGCAGCACACGGCGTTCATTGCATCGTCGTCACCGACGCCGACGACCTCGCCGTATGGGGCGTGATCTCGGACCTCGACCTCGTTGCCGCATCGGGCGTCCGCGACCTCGACGCTCAGTTGGCCGGCGGATCGGCGGCGACGCCCGCGCTCGCCGTCGGCCCTGGTGAGACGCTGCTGCGCGCCGCTCAGATGATGACCGAGCACGCGGCCGCTCATCTGCTCGTCGTCGACGACGAGTCCGGCAGGCCCGTCGGTGTCCTCTCGACGCTCGACGTGGCCCGCGTGCTCGCGGAGCACAACCGGAGATGAGGCGGCCCGCGGCCGGGTGGGTGCGCCCCGCGCACGGCCTCGGGCTCGTCCTCGCGGCGTCGCTCGCCCTCGTCCCGCTCGCCGCCGCCCGCCCCGCCGAGATCCCGCTCCGGCCGTGCACCCTCGGCGGCGCCGTCGAAGCGAGGTGCGGCACGCTCCGTGTGCCGGAGAACCGCGCCGTCGCGGGCGGCAGGACCATCCGGCTCCGTGTCGCCGTCGTCCCGGCGCGCGACCGGGGATCGAGCCCCGACGCGCTGCTGTACCTCGCGGGCGGGCCAGGCGGCTCGGCGATCGCGGGCGCGGTCGGGGTGCAGCAGCTCTTCTCGGCCACGAACGAGAGCCACGACATCGTCCTCGTCGACCAGCGCGGGACGGGCTCCTCGAATCGGATGGAGTGCCCTCTCCCTGCGAAGCCACTTGGGGCCGCGGCTGCCTCGGTCCGCGCCTTCGTCAAGGCATGCCTCGCCCGCTTCGACGACGACGTCCGGCAGTACACGACGGCGCCTGCGATGGAGGACGTGGCCGACGTGATCCACGCGCTCGGCTACGAGCGCGTCGACGTCTACGGGATCTCGTACGGCGCCACCGCCGCGCAGTACCTCATCGCCCAGCACCCGGAGCTCGTGCGGACGGCGATCCTCGACGGCGGAACACTGCTCGACGTCCCAATCTTCGAGCGCTGGGCGCCGAACGGCGAGCGCTCGCTTCGGTCGATCCTCGCGCGCTGCGCGACGTCGCCTCGCTGCGCGAGAGCCTTTCCGCGTGCCCGCAGCGAGGTCTTCGAGATGATGAAGGCGCTTCGCCAAGCGCCGGTGCGGGCAAACGGGATGGTGATCCGGGCGGCCGAGGCGGCCGGCGCCGTCCAGTCCCTCACACGGACACCCGACGGCGCCGCACGGATCCCGTGGATCGCCCACCGAGCAGCGTCGGGCGACTGGGAACCGCTCGTTTTCGCGATGGACGAGCTCGGAACCGGCGGCGTGGCGACAAGGCAGCTGATGTTCTGGTCGATCGTCTGCAACGAGCCCTGGGCTCGTTGGAGCCCCGCGAAGACGCAGGCTGCGAGCCGTGGGACGTACCTCGCCGAGCGGGTTGAGCTCGACTCGAGGATCTCGGCGGTGGTGTGCTCTGCAATGCCGAAGGCGGCGCAACCGGAGTGGTCGAAGGCACGCGTCCGCTCGAACGTGCCCGTGCTGTTCGTCGTCGGCGGCAACGACCCGCAGGACCCGATAGCCAACGTCCGCGGCGCCGTCCACGAGCTGCCTGCGAGCCGCACGATCGTCGTGCCGAACGCCGGCCATGGTGCGCTGCAGCTCGGATGCCTGCGGAGAGTCGCGCAACGATTCATCGAGAGCGGAACAGCGATCGGGCTCGAGACCGACTGCGTCGACCGGTACACGCCGCCGCCATTCGTCGTACGCTGATCCGCAAGCCGAGAGGAGACCGATGTCCGCCGTCCCGCCGTATCCCGTCCGCGTCGAGGGCACGCTCGACGGCGAGCCGAGCCGCTGGCTCTGGCTCGTCAAGTGGCTGCTCGCGATCCCGCACTACGTCGTGCTCTTCTTTCTGTGGATCGCGTTCTTCCTGCTCGGCGTCGTCGCGTTCTTCGCGATCCTGTTCACCGGCCGGTATCCGCGATCGATCTTCGACTTCAACGTCGGTGTCCTCCGGTGGACGTGGCGCGTCGGCTTCTACAGCTACGGGGCGCTCGGCACCGACCGCTACCCGCCCTTCACGCTGGGCGACGCGCCGGACTACCCCGCCTCGCTCGACGTCGAGTACCCGGAGCGCCTCTCGCGCGGCCTCGTGCTCGTCAAGTGGTGGCTGCTGGCGATCCCGCAGTACGCGATCGTCGGGATCCTCGCCGGGGGCGGCGCCTGGGTCGCTTCGCAAGGGCACGAGCGGACGTGGATCTGGGGCAGCGGCCTCGTCGGCCTGCTCGTCGTCTTCGCCGGGGTCGCGCTGCTCTTCACCGGGCGGTACCCGCGGGGGATCTTCGACCTCGTGCTCGGGCTCGACCGCTGGGTGTTCCGCGTCGTCGGCTACGCGGCGCTGATGACGGACGCCTACCCCCCGTTCCGGCTCGACCAGGGCGGCTCGGAGCCCGGCGGTCGCGCGCCTGACGACGCGGCGCCGGCGCAGTTGGCGGCGGGCACGGGAGCCGGGGGAGGCTGGAGCGGCGGCCGGATCGCGCTCCTCGCCGTCGGCGCGGTCATGGGCCTCGTCGCGCTCGGCATCCTCGGAGCGGGCGCCGCTGCGCTCGCGATCGACCGGACGCAGCGCGACGACGGGTTCGTGACGACGCCGTCGCACGTCTATGCCACGCCCACCTACGCGCTCGTCTCCGAGACCGCCGAACTCGAGGGGCCGCGATGGGCCTGGCGCGACCTCGTCGGCACCGTGCGCGTGACGGGCAGCACCGACCATCCGATCTTTCTCGGGATCGGTCGCGAGAGCGACGTGCAGCGCTACCTGGACGGGGTCGGCCACGACGTCGTGCGGGACATCGAGGACGACCCGGGAGAGTACGACCGGCAGACCGGCGGCCGGCCGGCGTCACCGCCCGGGGAGCAGACCTTCTGGGCCGCCTCCGCCGAGGGCACCGGCAAGGTGCACGTCGACTGGGACGTCGAGAGGGGGCACTGGGCGCTCGTCGTGATGAACCCGGACGGTGGCCGCTACGTCGACGCGAAGCTCCGCATCGGGGCGGAGCTCGACGCGCTGCCTTGGGTCGGTGGAGCGCTGCTCGGCGCCGGGTTGCTGCTCGCACTTCTCTCCGCGGCGCTGATCGTCGTCGCGCTGCCGAAGGGGGGCCGCGCCGGCGACTGAGCCGGTGCGGAAAGCCCGCAGGGCGGATCGGCGCGCGTCCCGATGCAGGCGCGCGCCGAGCAGGCGATCGTCTCGGTGGACACCGATCGCGCATCGAAGGGAGTGGCTCAACCGTGACCTTGATCTGGTTCGTCATCTGGCTCGTCTCGGACCTGATCGGCGACCGCGAGGCGTTGACGTTCGACCCGGTCAACGCCTGGGCGGCGACGCTGATCCTCTGCATCGCGCTCGACCTCGGTCGCCAGCACGCGATCCCGCCGGCCAAGCGCGACCGAGGAGCCCCAACCAAGTGATCGCGGCTCGCGGTCGCTCAGGACGCGTGAGGCCGCACGACCACCACGACCCCGCGTGCGTGCGCGGCACAGTGCTGGCTGACCGAGCCG
>DASUZN010000130.1:0-7971 GCA_036376855.1 Gaiella sp.
GGCAGCATCCGCCGTGGCGAGGCAGAGGACGGGGCGGATCCGCTTGCCTCCTCCGGCGAGCGCGTAACGCATCGCCTCGGCGAGGCTGTCCAGGGACGCGGTCAGCGGGAGGTCGGCGAGCTCCTGCTCGACGAGCGCCCGGAGCTCGTCAGGCCCCCGCATCGGCGGCCTGACGGGCGCGCTGCACCTCGGCTTCGATCTCCTTCGCCAGCTCGGCGATCTCCGCCAGCCCGTCGACCGCCTGGTCGACGTCGCCGCCGGCGTCGGCACTCGCCTCGAGCGCGTCGACCCGCGTCTTGAGCCGCTCGAGCAGCTCCTCTGCTCGCTGGAGCGAGGCGTCCGAGCCGCCGTGCCCGCTCGCGGTCACCGACCGTCCCTTGCGATCCTGCCGAGGATCCCGTTGACGAGCCTGGCTGCGTCCTCACTCGCGTAGCGCTTGGCGAGCACCACGGCCTCGTTGATCGCGACGTCCCTCGGCACCGCATCCTCCTCGAGCTCGAACACCCCGATCCGCAGGATGTTGCGCTCGAGCGTACCCAGACGGTCGGCGGGCCAGCCGTCGGAGGCGGCGCTCACGCGCGCGTCGAGATCGGGCGCCACCGCCGACACGGAGACGGCCAGCGAGCGGGCGAACTCGTCCGGCTCGCCCTCGAAGAGCGATGCCAGGGGCTGGCCGGTGAGATCCCACTGGTAGAGGAGGAAGAGCGCCTGGCGGCGTGCCTGCCTGCGGCCGAGAGGCTTCGCCGCCGGCTTCGGCCGGGTCGTCTCTCCGCTCATTTGCC
Organism: Gaiella sp.; assembly: GCA_036376855.1. Classification (GTDB taxonomy): domain Bacteria; phylum Actinomycetota; class Thermoleophilia; order Gaiellales; family Gaiellaceae; genus Gaiella. Next base: position 783 of record DASUZN010000130.1, read on the forward strand.
AACCTTTCGTTGGACGCTCATCTGCCAACCTTCGGTTGGACGGTCATGCCGGGCGGAGCGAGGGCAGGTGCGCTTCCATCTCCTCAAGGTAGCCGGTCGAGTACGCACCCGATCGGAAGCCGTCGGAGGCAAGGACGTCGAGCGCGAGCTCGCGCGTCGTGGGGATTCCGGTGATCTCGAGCTCGCCCAGCGCCCGGATCGCGCGCTCGATCGCGGCGGGCCGGTCGGCGTCGGCGACGATCAGCTTCGCAATCAACGAGTCGTAGAACGGCGGGATCGTCGTACCGTCCTCGACGGACGTGTCGACCCGCACGCCGGGGCCTAGCGGCGGCCGGAAGCGCTCGACGACCCCGGGCGAGGGGACGAAGCCGCGCGCCGGGTCCTCGGCGTTGATGCGGATCTCGATCGCGTGCCCGCGTCGCGGCGCCCGGCCGCCGGCCGCGAGCAGCTCCCCCGCGGCGATCCGGACCTGCTCGCGCACGATGTCCATCCCGGTGAGCATCTCGGTCACGGGGTGCTCGACCTGGAGGCGGCAGTTGACCTCGATGAAGTACGGCTCGCCCTCGAGCCCGAGGAGGAACTCGAAGGTGCCGGCGCCCTCGTATCCCACAGCGCGGCACGCCCGCTCGACGGCGGCCTCCATCTCCTCGCGTGTCTCCGGTGAGAGCGCGGGCGATGGGGATTCCTCGACGAGCTTCTGATGACGACGCTGGATCGAGCACTCGCGCTCGCCGAGCGTGAGGACATTCCCGTGCCGGTCGCACAGGACCTGGATCTCGACGTGGCGGGCCGGGAAGACGACCTTCTCGAGGTAGAGCGAGCCGTCGCCGAAGGCCGCCTCGGCCTCCGCCGATGCGGCCGCGAACGCGTCGTCGAGGCCGTCCGGCAGGTCGACGAGCCGCATGCCCTTGCCCCCGCCGCCGGCAGTCGCCTTGAGCATGACCGGGAAGCCGATCGACGCCGCCGCGTCGCGGATCTCGTGCAGCGGAGCCGAGCCGGAGGTGCCCGGCACGAGCGGGACGGCGGCCGCGCGCATCTCTGACTTCGCGGAGGCCTTGTCCCCGAGGCGCTCCATCACCTCCGGCGAAGGGCCGATGAACACGAGGTCGTTCTCGGCGCAGGCGCGCGCGAAGGCGGGATTCTCGGCGAGGAACCCGTAGCCGGGGTGCACGGCCTCGCATCCGGTCGTGACGGCGGCTGCGACGACGCTCGGGATGCGCAGGTAGCTCTCGCCGGCCGCCGGCGGCCCGATGCACACCGCCTCGTCGGCGAGGCGCACGTGAAGCGCCTCGCTGTCGGCGGTCGAGTACACCGCAACGGCCTCGATGTCGAGTTCGTGCAGCGCGCGGATCACGCGCACCGCGATCTCGCCCCGGTTCGCGACGAGGACTCGCTCGAACATCATCCGCTACACGACGGGCGGCGCGACGATCGGCTCGAGCTCGAAGAGCAGCGTCCCGAACTCGACGGCCTGTCCGTTGTCGGCGTGGATCGTGCGCACGCGCCCGTCGGCGTCGGCCTTCAGCTCGTTGAAGAGCTTCATCGCCTCGAGCACGCACAGCACCTGCCCGGCGGCGACGACGTCGCCGATCTCGACGAACGGGGGCGCGCCGGGCTGGGGAGCGCGGTAGAAGATCCCGACCATCGGCGACTCGACGCGGATCGTGCCGCCCGCGACGACTGACACAGGGGCGGCATCAGCCTCGGCGAGGATGTCGGCCGTGCCCGAAGGCAGGAGGACGGTCCCCGGCTCGTCGGCACGCCGGACGGAGACGCGCATTCCCTCGTCCTCGATCTCGATCTCGCCGACGCCTGATTCCTGGACGATCTTGACGAGCTCACGGATGCGCTCCCCACGCTGGGCATCGACGTCGCCGCCGAGGAGGGACGCCTCGCGCGAGTGACGCTGACGGATCGTCTGCAGCAGCGTCTCGGCCTCCTCGCCGAACATCGCGAGCAGCACCAGATCCTCTTCGGACGAGGCGAGCCCTTCCGCCGCCTCGCGGACGTCCTCCACGCTCGGCGGGTCGTCCTCCAGCGCAGGCGCCTCTCCGCCGAGCAACTCGACGGCGCGCAACACCCCGGGGTCGATCGGGCCGGGCGTCCTGCCGTACGCGCCGGTGACGAGCATGCGGAACTCGTCCAGCACGGTCCCGTAGCGGCGCGCCGACAGCACGTTGAGAAACGCCTGCGACCCGAGGATCAGCCCGATCGGCGCCGCGAGCGGCGGCCGGCCGGCCTCGTCGCGGATCCGCACCACCTCGGTGAGGGTGTCGAGCAGTCGATCGCCCGCAGAGTGCGCACGGAGGTGGACGTCGAGCGCGGCGACGAGCCCGGCAGGGAGGTCGTACTCGGCCGCGCGGACGGCGATGCGCGGCGAGAGCGGCGCGAGCGGCTCGTCGCCGAGATGCTCGTCGATCACGTCCGACGCCTCCCAGAGACGCGCGACGTCGACGCCGGTCGGACGATCGAGCCCCTCGAGGACCTCGACGAGCGACTCGCCCGCGATGCGGTGCAACGTGAGCGCAAGCGGATAGACAGCTGTCGCCACCACGTCCGCGCCGACGCGCGTCGCGACGAGCGCGTTCGCGAGCGCGGTGCCCCCGGCCGCCTGGATGTAGAGGCCGACCGGGAGGCCGCTCGCCTCGCGCAGGCGCTCGACGAGCTCCTGCGTCACGTGCGGGAGAAGGCCTCCGGTGGGGTCGTTCAGCAGGACGCGCGATGCGCCGACGTCGCCGACCTTCCGCGCCTGCGCGACGAGCGCATCGATCTCGCCGTCCCGTCCGGGGCTGTACACGAGGCCGACGTGGAGCTGTCGGCCGGCCTCGACGATCGCCTCGCCGGCCTCGACGAGGTTCGAGACGTCGTTGAGCGGGTCGTGGAGACGGAAGACGTCGATCCCGTTCTCGGCGGCACACGCCACGAACCGGCGGACGATGTCCGGCGAGACCGGCTTCGAGCCGACGAGGAACCTGCCGCGCAGCGCGAGCCCGAGCGGCGTCGTCGTGCGCGCGTCGATCGCGCGGATGCGCTCCCACGGGCTCTCGACGCCTCTCCGCACCGCCGCGTCGAAGACCCCTCCGCCCGAGACCTCGAGGCAGGCGAACCCTGCACCGTCGAGGATCTCGGCGACGCGGAGAACGTCGCCTGTCGGGATGCGCCCGGCGAGCGGCTCCTGCGAGAGGAGCCGGATCGTTGTGTCGTAGAGCTGCGGCACGCGGCGGGGACCTTAGCGCGTGCTCCGAGCCCGTTCGTCCGCCGCCGACCTCGGTCTGTGTGGAGCAATTGGCACTGATCCGGCACCGACCCGAGACGGTCCAGTCACACCCTGGCGGCTACCCTCGGTGCCCCGTGGGTGGGTGGGGGTTTGGGATGGGACCAAAAACGTGGCGGATCGACAGAGCCGCGCGCGCCAGGCCGGCGGCCGGTCCTCAGGCGCGGGAGATGTAGCGCGCCTCGCGGGGGTCGACCTTGATCCGCTCGCCGACGTCCACGAAGAGCGGCACCTGGACGACGGCGCCGGTCTCGAGCGTCGCCGGCTTCGTCACGTTCGAGACCGTGTCGCCGCGCACGCCCGGCTCGGTCTCCGCCACGGCAAGCTCGACCGACGCGGGAAGCTGGAGCCCCGACGGCTTGCCGTTCACCTGCAGGATCTGCACCGTCGACGACGGGAGCATGTAGGCGAGCTCGTCGGCAACCTCCGTCCGCGGCAGCGCGAACTGTTCGTACGTCTCCTGATCCATGAAGTGCGCCTCGCTGCCGTCGTCGTACAGGAACTGGACGCTCTTCACCTCGGTGTGGACGCGCGGGAACTTCTCGCCGGCGCGGAACGTGTCGTCGACGACCGCGCCGGTCTCGAGGTTCTTGAGCTTCGTGCGGACGAACGCGCCGCCCTTCCCGGGCTTCACGTGCTGGAACTCGACGATGCGCCACATCGAGCCGCGGTGCTCGATGTGCATCCCGTTCCGGAACTGGTTCGTGTTGACGATGTCCGCCATGACGGGCGCCCAGGTTAGCCGACCACGACGGGGTCCTTCGTCACCGTCGTGAGCCGCTCGCAGCCGTCCGCGGTGACGACGACCATGTCCTCGATCCGCACGCCGACTTCACCGGACAGGTAGATCCCCGGCTCCACTGTCACCACGTTCCCGATCTCGAGAACGGAGCTCGACTCGGGACGGAGATTGGGCTCCTCGTGGACGTCGAGCCCGACGCCGTGACCGAGTCCGTGCCCGTAGCGGTCACCCATCCCCGCCGCCTCGATCGCGACCCGAGAGGCCGCGTCGACGTCCCGCCCGAGCGCGCCCGGATGGATCGCGGCAAGCCCGTCGAGCTGCGCCTGCAGGCAGAGGTCGTAGATCTCGCGCAATCGCCCATCCGGCTGTCCCGTGAAGAACGTGCGTGTGCAGTCGGACGCGTATCCGTCGACCGAACAGCCGGCATCGACCACGACGAGCGTGTCTTCGGGGATGGGGAGATCGCGGAGCTTCGCATGCGGCCGCGCGCCGTTCTCGCCGAACGCGACGATCGCGCCGAAGGACGGCCCATCGGCGCCGTCCTCGTGCCACGCCCGCTCGAGCCACCACGCGAGCTCGGCCTCGGTGCGCCCGATGAACGGCTGCTCGGCGAGTTCGGCGTAGACCCGGTCCGAGATCGCGGCTGCGCGCCGCATCGCGTCGAGCTCCCCGGGCTCCTTGACCGCGCGGAGGCCCTCGACGACCCCCGTCGTGGAGACCAGCTCGACGCCTCCCGTGCGCAGCGTGTCAGCCGAGGCGAGGCTCAGGTGCGCAGCCTCGACGGCGACGCGCCTCCCCGAGAGGAGCTCCGCAAGCGCAGTGACGACGTACCGCGGCGTCTGGTGGAACTCCGCACCCTCGACGTCCCGCGCTGCCTCGGCGTAACGGAAGTCGGTGTAGAGCGTCGCCGCGCCGGCTGGATCCACGAGCACGGCCGCGTTCGAGCTCTGGAGACCCGTGAGGTACCGGACGTTGACCAGGCCGGTGACGAGCAGCGGGTCGTCGAGTCGTGAGGCGAGGCGCTCGATCCGATTCATCCGTCCCTCCGTTCCGCGAGCAGCGCGAGCGCCCGCCGGTAGCCGTTGATCCCGTCTCCGATGATGCGCTCGGTCGTGAGCCCTTCGAGAACGCTCGACCGGCGCCACTTCTCGCGCTCCTCCACGTTCGAGAGGTGGACCTCCACGACAGGACCGGAGAACGGCTCGAGCGCGTCGTGGATCGCCCAGCTGTAGTGCGACCACGCACCAGGGTTGACGACGAGGCCGTTGGCGTTGTCGAGCGCCGCGTGCAGGAACTCCACGTACTCGCCCTCGTGGTTCGTCTGCCGGCACCGCACCTGAAGCCCCAGCTCGCGCGCCCACGCGTACACCTGCGTCTCGAGGTCCTGCAACGAGCCCTCCCCGTACTGCGCCGGGTCGCGACGTCCGAGAAGGTCGAGGTTCACCCCATTGAGCACGTCGATGCGCACGGCCGGATGCTAGTCGGGCGCGCGCTCCCAGTCCGCGACGTCCGCCATGAAGATGTGACGCTCGACCGCGAGCCCGGTCGGACGGTCGAGCGCACCCGCCGACACGGAGATCGTCGAGTCGCCCTCGCTCACCCAGAAGAGCGTCGAGCCGCAGCGTGCGCAGAACCCTCGGTTCCGGCCGTTGACGTCGACGTACCACGCGAGCGTCTCGGCTGAGCTCAGGCGAAGCCCGTCCCGCTCCACGGCCGTGTACGCCCCGGCGAATGTGCCGCTCCGCCTGCAGAGCGAGCAGTGGCAGACCACGATGTCCCTGACCGGCGGGACGAGCTCGAAGTGGACCCCGCCGCACAGGCACCGGCCGGTCATGCGATCAGCTCGTCCAAGGCCCGTCGTACGTCGCTCTCCGGGACATCGACCCCCCAGCGGGGTTGCCCGGGCGCGTCGAGGAGAACGAGCCGCGGCGCGCCGCGCTCGGCCTTCTTGTCCCGCGCCAGGGCGGCCCAGGCGGCCTCGCGGTCGACCCGAACGGGCTCGGGCGCGAGCACGGCCTCGACGACGCGCGCCTCGGCCGCGAGGCCGGAGAGCCGAAGGGCCGCGAGGAGCCCGAGCGCGACTGCGCGACCGTGCGGTAGCGCGTATCCCGCGGCAGCCTCGAGCGCGTGACCGAACGTGTGCCCGAGGTTGAGCTGGTTCCGTGGCCCGCGATCGTGCGGGTCCTGGATGCAGATCGCCGACTTGAAGGCGGCGCAGGCACGCACCTGCTCCGGCTCGCGCAGCTCCCAGAGGGGCTGCCCGGCGAGCAGCCCGGTCTTGACCACCTCGGCGAGGCCGTTCCGCCGCTCATCGTCGGGAAGCGTCGTCAGGAGCGACGGGTCGCAGACGACGCGGGCCGGCCAGTGGAAGGCGCCGACCGCGTTCTTCGCGCCGGGCAGGTCGATCGCTGTCTTCCCGCCCATTCCTGCGTCGACCTGACCCACGAGGGTCGTCGGCACGGCCGTCCACGGGACACCCCGCATGTGCGTCGCCGCGGCGAACCCGACCACGTCGGTCGTCGAGCCGCCGCCCAGCGCGACGAGCGAGCCGTCACGGCCGATCCGCAGCGTCGTCCAGAGCCGCTCGAGCACGGCCGGCGTCTTCGCAGCCTCGCCCGACGGCACCTCGTGCTGCTCGACGTCGCGCGCGCCGAGGGCGACCTGCGCCCTGATGCCGTGGATGCCCGAGACGTGGGCGTCTGCGACGAGCTCGACGGGACCGTCGCCGGGGACGAGCTCGCCGAGCTCGTCCACCGCCCCGATCTCCACGTGGACGCCGCCTGCGGCGAGCAGTGTCCCATCGACGTCGCGGGCATGAGCGTCAGCCACCTCCTCGTAGAGCGGCTGTCGTTCGCGGTGGAGCGCGTGGAACGCCTCCTCGCCGCGAGCGAGCGGACGGCCGGTCCCCACCACGCGGTTCCATGCCACCTCGGGGTCGACCTCGAGGAACACGGTGAACGCGCGGGCACCGAGCTCGCGTCTCGTTCGCTCCGAGAGAACTGCGCCCCCGCCGAGAGCGACGACGGCCGGGTCGCCGCCCCGCAGCACGTCCCGCGCGACCTCCTCCTCGAGCTCGCGAAACGCCGCCTCGCCGCGCGTGGAGAACAGGTCAGCGATGGCCGACCCGGCACGGCGCTCGATCTCGTCGTCGAGGTCGACGAACGCTCGGCCGA
>DASUZN010000131.1:0-10304 GCA_036376855.1 Gaiella sp.
AGAAGGGCGTCCCGTACGAGACCGTGACGATCGATCTCGCGAACCGGCCCGACTGGCTCATCGCGCACAACCCACCCGACGGCCGCGTCCCCGTGCTGGAGGACGACGGCTGGGTGCTGTCCGAGTCCTCGGTCATCGACGAGTATCTCGAGGAGCGTTACCCCGAGCCCGCGCTCCTGCCCGTCGACCCGGGCGAGCGGGCGGTCGCGCGTTTCTTCGTGTTTCGCTTCGACGACCTCGGCGACCCGTACTACGGACTGCGCCGCGGCGAGGCCGGTGCCGCCGAGCGGCTCGCGCACGCGCTCGCCGATCTCGACCACACGCTGGCGGCGATGCCGTTCCTGACCGGCCGGGCGTTCGGGCTCGCGGACGCCGCGTACCTGCCGTGGCTCCTGCGGCTGCGCGACCTGATGGGCGTCTCGCTCGACGCCTATCCGGTGCTGAACGGTTGGCTCGACCGCTGCTGCGAGCGCGCGTCGGTCGCCGCCGAGGTCGAGACCGTCGCCTCGCTCGCCGCATGACCGACGTCACCGTCGACGAGCTCGCCGGCAGGCTCGGCGAGCCCGGGCTCGTCCTGCTGGACGTCCGGCGTCCCGAGGAGTTCGCAGGCCACCTGACTGCCCCCTGTGACCCGCGGCCCGGCCGGATCCCCGGCGCGAGGAACGTCGACGTCACCGTCCTGCTCGGCGCCGGCGACGACGCGGCCGTCCGGGAGCTCGTCGGGGAGCCGGTGGGCGCCGAGGTGATCGCCTACTGCCACTCCGGCAGCCGCTCCGCGCTCGCCGTGCAGGTTCTTGCCGCGGCCGGATACGCGGCGCGGAACTACGTCGGCTCCTGGCACGAGTGGTCGCGCGACCCGGAGCTGCCGGCGGAGACCGACCCTAGATGAGCCGTCCCGCCTCGTCGAGGAAGGCGTTGCAGAGCGCGCGGCCGTGCGCGTTCCAACGCTCCAGGTAGCGGGCGGTCTCCGCCTCGATCTCGGCGACCGGCTTCGGGAGCTCCGCCTCCCCGTGGTCGAACCAGATGTCGAGCATGTCCCTGTCGACCTCGGGGTGAAACTGGACTCCCCACGCCCGCTCGCCGAGACGGTAGGCCTGCCGCGCGGCCGCGCTGGCCGCGAGCTGGACCGCGTTCTCGGGAAGGTCGAAGGTGTAGTAGTGCCACTGGAACGCGTCCAGCCTGCTGGGCATCGCGCCGAGCACGCGATCGGCCTCTCCCTCCTCGTTCAGCTCGACGGTGAACCAGCCGACCTCGCCGGTCTCGGCAGGGCCGACCCACGCACCGGCCGCGCGGGCGATCAGCTGCGCCCCGAGGCACACGCCGAGTGTCGGGGCGCCCTGGTCGAGCGCCTGCCGGATGAACGCGACCTCGCTGCGGAGCCATGGATGCTCGGCGTCCTGATCGGGGTGCATCGCGCCGCCGAACACCATCACGGCGTCCCAGTGGGTCGGATCGCCGGGGGCGGCGTCGCCGTCCGCGACGACCCAGCGGTCGAGATGGTCGCCGCGCTCGACGACGACGCGCTCGAACAACCCGCCGCCACCCGTGACGGCTGGGTCGTGGACGACGGACAGCACGCGCATGCGGGCGACTGTAGCGGTGTCGCGCGGGCGGTTCGGTTGACACGGTGAGCGGTACGGCGAACAATCGATCTCTTTACCGCGGCCAAGGAGGGACGGCATGTCGTGGAGCATCGAGGGGACCTACTTCGAGACGTGCTCGTGCGAGCTCATGTGCCCGTGCAACCTGTCGTTCGACCACGGCGCGACGTACGACTACTGCCGCGCGACGCTGGTGTTCGACATCCAAGCGGGCGAGATCGAGGGAACCGACGTGAGCGGGCGCAGGCTCGCCGTGATCATCGACTCCCCGAAGGTGATGACCGAGGGCAACTGGCGACTCGGGATGTTCGTCGACGACGGCACGTCCGACGAGCAGATGGCCAAGCTCACCGGTGTCTTCGGCGGCCAGCTGGGGGGCCCGATGGCCGGCCTCGCGCCGCTCGTCGGCGAGGTGGTCGGAGTCGAGCGCGCTCCGATCGAGATCGTCGAGGACGGGCTCAGTCACAGCGCCCGGATCGGTGACGCGATCGACTTCGAGGTCCGAGACATCGTTCCGTTCGGCGTCGAGACGGGCGAGCCGGCAAAGCTCACCGGCGTCTTCCATCCCGTCGCCTCCGAGCTGACCGCAGCCGAAGCGAAGCGCTCGAAGATCAACGCGTTCGGGATCGAATACGAAGGGAAGACGGGGCTCTCCTCCGCGTTCTCCTGGGCAGCCTGACCCGTGACCGCCACCGCCCACGGGCGAACGCCGGACAGGGGCGGGCGCGTCCCGGCCTGGGCTGCGGCGCGCACCCGGCTCGGGCTGATCGCGTTGCTCCTGGGGCTCGCGGCCGTCGGCTGGTGGTGGACCGCGCGCGAGATGCGCGACATGGACGGCGGCCCGTGGACCGAGCTCGGGACGGCCGCCTGGTTCCTGGGCGTCTGGATCGTGATGATGGCCGCGATGATGTTCCCGTCGGTCGCGCCGACCGTTGCGCTCTACTCGAAGCTCCGGAACACCCGGGCGCTCGGCGGGCCGCTCCTCTTCACGTCCGGCTACCTCCTCGTGTGGGGCGCCGCCGGGCTGCTGGCCTATGCGCTCGCGAGGATCGGGGGAACGCTCTTCGGCGACGCGTTTGCGTGGGACAGCGCGGGGCGCTGGATCGCGGGCGGGACGCTCCTCGTCGCCGCGGCGTACGAGCTGACGCCCCTCAAGGACGTCTGCCTCGGAAAGTGCCGGACACCCCTCGGGTTCCTCGTCGGAAGCTGGAGGGACGGGCTCTCGGGCGCCGTCCGGATGGGAGCTCGACACGGCGCCTGGTGCGTGGGCTGCTGCTGGGCGCTGATGGCGTCACTGTTCGCGCTCGGCGTGATGAGCGTCGTCTGGATGGCGGTCGTCGCCGGTCTCATCGCGTTCGAGAAGCTGATCCCGTCGCGCCGCCTCGCGACATACGGGACGGCTGCTCTCCTGCTCGTTCTCGGCGTCCTCATGCTCGTGGCCCCGGACGTCATCCCGGCGCTCCAGATCCCGGGAGCCGGATCGATGTCGCAGATGACCGAGATGAGCCCCTGAGGCGCTGCCTCCGCCCGCAGGGAGCGCACCCTACGGAGCACGCGTCAGCAGCGGGACGACCCGCTCGCTGAACACCTCGAGCTGGGCGAACTCGTCGGCGAGCGGCCACAGGAAGACACGTTGCGCGCCTGCGCGCTCGTAGGCCGAGAGCTTCGCGGCGCACTCCTCCGCCGGGCCGATGGGAAGGACCGCGCGGAGCGGCTCCACCGGCCGCCCGAGCAGCGGCGCGAGCACGTCCGAGAGCATCGCTTCGGCGCGGGCCCGGTCCTCGGTGACGTAGCACCACATCGTGGCGATGCCGTTCGGGAACGCTGCCGCGTCCCGCCCACGTGCCGCCACCTCTTTCCGAACGTCCGACCATGCCTGCGCGAAGCGCTCCGGCGTCGTGTTGTAGCCGGAGGCCAGCCAGCCGTCGGCGAGGCGCGCGACGCGTCGGAGGCCGGCCGCCGACCCCCAGCTCCCGATCCAGATCGGCGGGCCTGGACGTTGCGCCGGCGTCGGCTCCAGTGTGACCCCGGCACTGGAGTAGAACGTCCCTTCGAACGCGACGCCGTCGGCCCGCCAGTACGCGCGGAGGGTCTGCACCGCCTCGTCAAGCCGCTTCCAACGCTCTTCGAAGTCGACACCTACGAGCTCGTGGTCCCGGGCCGACGAACCGGGGCCGAGGCCGACCAGCAGCCGCCCGCCGGACAGCAGGTCGATCGCCGCGAGGATCTTCGCGGTCGCCGCCGGCCCGCGGAGCACGGGCACGGCAACCGTCGTCGCGACGGTCATCCGGCCGCTCGACGCGAGGACGGCGGCCAGCGCGGTCGGCCCGTCGAGCCATGGCCGCGAGAACGCGAGATGGTCGTTCGCGCAGATGTGCGTGTACCCGAGATCGTTCGCAGCCCGCGTGAGCGCGAGCAGGTCGTCGAGCGAGCGCTCCTCGCCCGTGAACGAGATCAGCGGAAGGTGGACGCCGAATTCCAATGCCGACGTCATCCTCGCACGACCGTTTCACAGTCGCCCCGAGCCGGTCAAGGTGCGGGTGCGCTCAGAAGAGCGTCGGCGCGAGCGGCGGCGGCTCGACTCCTCCCGTCGCCGGCACGCCGGACTCGTCGAGCAGCCCGCGGAGAACCTGCGCGCTGCGCGGTGCGAAGTCGTCGCGGTTGTTGTTGAACATGGCGTACACCTCCTCCGCCTCGCCGGCGAGGCGCGCGAGCGGCTCGACCCACTCGGCCAGCTCCTCGGCGGAGTACAGCCAGTCGAAGCGGTCCGCGGCGCTCTCCGCGCCGCGGATGTTCCACGTCTTCGCGTTCCGCCCGTGGAAGCGGACGTACGCGACGCGGTGCGTAGTCGCGGCGACCCGCGGCGAGACGTTGGACGCCCGCGTGCGCGGGCTGTCGAGCGACACGTACGCGAGGCCGTGCTGCTCGAGGAACGCGAGGGTGTCCGCCCGCTCGGCCTCCTCCAGCCAGGAGCGGTGGCGGAACTCGATCAGCGGAACGAGCGGGGCCAGTCGCTCCGGCGCCCGCGCGAGCTCGGCCTTCGCCGCGCCCGACTTCACGAATCGCGGGTGGTACTGGAGCAGCACGCCGCGGAGCTTCCCGGACAGCTCGAGCGGCTCGAGCGCCGCGCGGAACTCGCGGAACGCCGTGTCGGTCGGCTCACCTTCGTGCCACGTCATCGCCGCAGACGCCTTCACGTGGAAGATGAATCCGTCGGGCGTCCGCCGTGCCCACCGTTCCGTCACCGCGGGGTCGGGAAGCGCGTAGTACGGTGAGTCGACCTCCACGACGTCGAATCGCTCCGCGTAGTAGCGCAGGCGCTTCTCCGCGGTCGAGACGCCGCGCGGGTACCAGGCCGCGAGGAGCCCCTGGTCGGCCCAGCTGCACGTCCCGATCCGCACGGTCGCAGCCACGACGGAGACGATAGGCTCCCGCGCCGACGCAACCGGGCTCCGAACGCGTATCGTCTGGTACGGGAGCCAGATGCCGGTCGGCATCCTGGGGAAGGGGGAAGTGTGGGAATCAGTGACTCAATCGAGAGGTCGGCGTCGCCACATCAGGCGACGAACGGCGACAGCGAGGCGCTCGTCACCGCGCTGCTGCCGTCGAGAGCCGAACCGGAGACGGACGCCTCACGTGGCCCGGCGACGCCGGAATGGGAGTACCGCACGGAACTTCTCGAGCACGGCTTCATGGGCTTCGGGAAGGAGCAGGTGGACATGCACAAGCTCCAGGATCGCCTCGACGCGCTCGGCCAGGACGGCTGGGAGCTCGTGCACGTGTCCTGGAACCACCGCGTGCGCCGTAAGCACGGCGGTCACCTGCTGATCTTCAAGCGGCCGAAGGACTGAGCGCCGAGCGGCCGGTCAGTCCGGGAAGGCAATCGTCGAGTCGGCGGCGAGCATCCCCGCGTTCAGCTCCCGCGCCCTGACCACCCTTCGTCCGAACGGGACCAGCGCGGCCCCGGCCATCTTGAAGTCGGCGATCCCGAGCGGGATGCCGATGATCGTCAGGCAGAGCGCGATCCCCGTGACGACGTGGCCGAGCGCGAGCCACCAGCCGGCGAGGACGAACCAGAGCACGTTCCCGATCGTGCTCAGCGTCTCGTGGCGCGTCGGGCTCTGCACGAGCGCCCAGCCGAACGGCCACAGCGCGTATCGCGCAAGCTTCAGCGCCTGCTTCGCGAACGGCAGGCCGACGATCGTGATCGCGAGCAGGACCGCCGCGACCAGGTAGCCGAGCGCGAGCCAGAAGCCGGCCAGAACGAGCCAGATGACGTTGAGCACGGTCTTCACGGGCGCCGAGGGTAGCGGTTTGCCCGTCGGCAGTCGGGGTATCGAGAAAGAGTCCCGGCAATCCGAGCCAAGGAGGAGCAATGCCCACGAACCTCGACATGTGGACCTATCGTGAGGACATCGTCGCCCCAGGCGTCGCACCGCGGAACGTCGTCGGCTACGGCGTGGAGGCGACCGACGGCTCGATCGGCAAGGTCGACGACGCCACCTACGAGGTGGGCTCGTCCTCCATCGTCGTCGACACTGGGCCGTGGATCTTCGGCAAGAAGGTCATGCTCCCGGCGGGTGTGATCGAGAGCGTTGACCACGACGCGGAGAAGGTCGCGGTCGGCCGCTCGAAGGACGAGATCAAGCACGCCCCGGAGCTCGAGCAGGCGATGCTCGAGGACGAGGCCTATCGCATGCGGCTCGGCTCGTACTACGACGAGTCGCGCCGCTGACGGGGGCATGGGGGCCGCGCTGCGCTGCGGCGCGGCCCCTGGTCCCTCGACCTTTACCGGCTCGGGGTTCGACGCTACCCCGGCGGTCGCTGGGCACGACGCAGCTGCGCTGACCGGACCCAGGCGGTGAACGCCTCGATCCCGTCGATCAGGATCTCGAAGCGGATCGAGTGGAACAGGTCGAAGTTGTGCGGCCCGCCGGGAAGCTCGGCGTAGACCACCGGGCTCGTCGAGACCTCGCGGAGCCGATCGGCCAGCGCGCGGGCCTGTGAGGCGGGAACGAGCGAGTCGTACTCGCCGTGCGCGACGAAGAAGGGCGGCGCATCGGGCCGGACGTAGTCGAACGGCGACGAGGCAAGCGGTTGACGTCCCCGGTCGACCGGGCCGTAGTAGCCGAGGAAGCAGATGGCTCCTGCCACCGCGGTGTCGGCATCCTCGAACCCGGGCTGGAAGACGGCGTCGTTGGGCGTGAGCGCAGCCGTTGCCGCGATGTGTGCGCCTGCCGAGCTGCCCGCGATGAACACGACGGATGGATCGGCGCCGTACTCCTCCCCGTGGCGGCGCGCCCACGCGATCACCTTCTTCGCGTCGACGACGTAGTCGGGAAAGACCGCCCGCGGCCTGAGTCGGTAGCTCGCGCTGACGCACACCCAACCGTGCCGCGCGAGCTCGACGAGCAGCGCCCGTGAGTAGAGGCTCTTCCGGCCCATGCGGAAGCCGCCGCCGTGCAGGTGGATGAGGATCGGCGCGCCCGCGGGACGCGCCGGGTGGTGGTAGACGTCCAGCGTGTTACGACGGCCGGCGTCGCCGTAGGAAACGTTCCGCACCTGCTTCACGCCACGGTGCAGGACCGGAACGGGCGCAAGGAGGATGCGCACCCAGGGAAGGCTCGGGCGGGGCTCCGCGGCGAGCGTGGGATCGATCGCGTCGCGCCAGTCCCGGCCCAGGCCGTGGCCGAGCGCCTGCTCTACCGCCGGCCGCGCCGCGAGGCTTCGCCGGACGAGGACCGGAGTCGCGAGGAACGTCACGCAGGCGATGCCGAGGGCGACCCATCCGACCGGCGTGTCGAGATCGCCCTGTACGAGCGCGAGCAACGTCGCGGCGAGCACCCAGTAGAGCGCGACAAAGGGCGACTCGTTGACGATGGAGCCGAGTACCCAGCTCGCGGCGCGAAGCGGCGACGGCCGGTGCACGGGCCGCAACGCGAGGAGCATGCCGAGCGCGACGACCGCGACCGTGACGAGGTAGCCGATCGGCATGCGACGCGGGTTACCCGCCGCCCGTGACGAGGAAACAGTGGCGGGCGCCCCTCCGTCCAGGGCTCAGGTCGCCCGCAGCACCTCGTCGGCGATGTGGTCGGCAATTGCCATGCTCGACGTCGCACCGGGCGACGGCGCGTTGCGAACGACCGTGACCTGCCCGAGGTGGCGGATCCTGAAGTCGTCGACCAGCGATCCGTCGGGGTCGAGCGCCTGCGCGCGGATCCCCGCCGGCGCACGCACGAGATCCTCTGTCCGCAGCGTCGGGACGTAGCGGCGCGCCTCGGCCGCGAACGCCCGTCGCGAGAGCGATCCGCGCAGCTCGCGGACGCCCATCCGCCAGTGCTTCCGCGCGAGGCGGCGGAACCCCGGCGAGCGGAGTGTCGCCGCCAGGTCGCCCAAGCGGACGTCGCGCCGGCGGTAGCCCTCCCGCGCGAGCGCCAGCACGGCGTTCGGGCCGACGTCGACGTCGCCCGAGACCCGGCGGGTGAAATGGACGCCGAGGAACGGGTAGGCCGGGTCCGGAACGGGATAGAGAAGCCCCCGCACCAGGTCCTCCCGGCCCGCTACTAGCCGGTGATACTCGCCGCGGAAGGGGACGATGACCGGCTCGTCCTCGTCGCCGGCGAGGCGGGCGAGGCGATCCGAATAAACGCCTGCACAGACGACGAGACGGTCGAACTCGCGCTCCTCGCCGGCCTGGACGCGGACCGTGTCCGAGGCGACGGCGATCGCCGTCACCGGCGCCCCGAGGACGACCGAGCCGCCGCCTGCCTCCAGGTCGTCGCGGAACGCGCGCGCGACGGCGCGGTAGTCGGTGATCGCCGTCGTCGGGGAATGGAGGCCGGCGACGCCCGCCGCATGGGGCTCGACCTCGCGCAGGTCGTCTCCTTCGAGCCACCGTATGCCCGGCACGCCGTTCTCGATCGCCCGCCGCTCGAGGTCGCGCAGGCGGCCGACCTCGGCCTCGTCGACGGCCACGACGAGCTTGCCGCATTCCTCGTAGGGAATCCCGCGCTCGCTGCAGTACGCATGGAGCTGTGCGACGCCGAGACGGCACAGGCGGGCCTTGAGCGAGCCGGGCGCGTAGTAGATGCCGGCGTGCACGACGCCGCTGTTGCGCCCCGTCTGGTGCAACGCGATGTCGGACTCCTTCTCCAGCACCGTCACCGTGGCGTCCGGGCGCAGCTCGGCCAGGCGGCGCGCCACGGCGAGGCCAATGATCCCGGCGCCGACGACCCCGATTCGCATCACGGGCGGAAGTGAACCGCAACCGCCGTCCCGGCGCCCGTTCAGCCGCCGGCAGTAGATTCACCGTTCGTGGACTGCGCGCGCGTGCACGTGATCGGAGCGGGGCCCGTGGGCCTGATGCTCACCGCCCTGCTCCAGTCGACCGAGGGGCTCTCCGTGCACCTGTACGAGAAGCGCGGCGAGTACACGCGGACGCGCATGGTGCAGCTGGCCCCGTACCTCGTGGCGGACTCGATCGAGAGCTATCGCGCCGACGCGATCGACGGAGACAGCGTCGAGGCGATCTTCGATCCCTCGGAGCTCGACGAGGGGCTCGCCTTCAGGCGGTCGATTCCGCCTGATCTCCGCGAGCTCCTCGAGAGCTGGGTCGTGGGGTTCTGCCCGCTCAACTCGATCGAGCGCTCTCTGAGCGACCTGATCGACGGGCGCAACGGCAACGGCGTGGAGCGGAATGCGGCCGTCGTGACGGCGGAGGACGCGATGGCGATGCTCGAGCCGGGGGACATCCTGATCGACTCGACGGGCAGCAGGTCACTCCTGCGCGACCACCTCGTTCCCGGCTCCGGCGACGTGCCCGAGGGAGCGAACACCGTCAACGTCCGGCTGGAGTACGCGCTCGTGGTGACGTTCCTGTACGGACAGCCATACGACTGCAACGAGTACTGCAAGTACTACAAGAACCTCGACAGCCCGCGTTACAAGTTCATCCCGATGGTGAGCCGGACGCACTACGACGGCAGCGTCAGCCACGTCACGGGGATCGTCAACATCTCCGCCGACGAGTTCGAGGCGATGCCGACCCGATTCGACAGCCAATGGCTGCGCGACAACTTCCCCGGCGTCGCGGAGTCGATGGACAGGTTCATCGGCAAGATCAAGGAGGAGACGCAGGGCGAGATCCTCGGCGAGCTCGAGATCGTGCGGATCCCTCTCGACCTCTACCGGGCTCGGAACGCGACCAGCCGCCGCTGGCTCGCTGCCGGAACGAACGGCCACCCCTTCTCCACCACCCCCGTGTTCCTCGCCGGCGACTCGGCAATCGGCTCGCCGTACTTCCAGGCGATCTCGCTCGGATTCGAGTGCGCGATGTACCTCGCGGGGCTCATCGCGCAGCGCGAGCTACCCATCGAGGAGATGCTCGATCGCTACGAGCTCTACAGCTACAAGCAATGGCTGCGCGTCTACATGCGAAGCAAGACGATCAAGCACAACAAGGACCTCTTCGAGTCCCTCGACGACCCGCTCGCGCTCCTGGAGAAGCTCCACATCTACTGATCGCGGCGTTGGGCGGTCTTCTCCATCGAATCGGCTCGAGCGCGCTCAGCCGGCTCGGCGGAAAACGATGATCCCGGTCGGGACCTGCCGTTGGTAGTCCGGCCGGTTGAGGGAGGCTCCACGCCAGTTGACGTTCGCGCTGGAGTCGATGTCCATGCCGAGCGCCTCGACGAAGCCGAGCCG
>DASUZN010000132.1:0-11370 GCA_036376855.1 Gaiella sp.
CCTCGGTCACAACCTTCCCGGGCCAAAGACCAGACGCGTCGACCTCGGCGATCGTCTCGTCGGCGATGCGCCGCTGATCGTCGTCGAGGGTGAAGATCGCCGAGCGGTAGCTCGTCCCGACATCGTTGCCCTGGCGGTTCCGGGTCGTCGGATCGTGGATCTGGAAGAAGAACTCGAGCAGGTCTCGGTATGACGTCTGCTCGGGATCGAAGCCGATCTCGATCGCCTCGGCGTGCGTGCCGTGGTTTCGATAGGTCGCGTTCGCGACGTCGCCGCCGGTGTACCCGACTCGGGTCGAGACAACTCCGGGCTGCTTGCGGAAGAGATCCTCCATCCCCCAGAAGCAGCCACCGGCAAGGACCGCCTTCTCCACTGCTCCGCTCATCTCGGCTACCTCCTCACTCGACCTGGGCATACCTACTGTACGGCTCGCTCGACGGACGCCGCGGCGGTCGGCTCGATCGACGAGCGCGAGCCGAACCACGACGCGCCGCGACAACGGATCTCGCCAGGCCGGTCTCCGTGCCCGTCGTCCTACGGCGCCAGGGCCTCTTCCAGCGCGGTGATCGTCCTCTCGAGCGCGCGCCGGACGGCGCGCGGGAGGAGCGTGCGGTCGGGGAGCCCCGCCATTCCGCGTCGCGGCTCGTACTCGACCACGAGCCGGTAGCGGAACCCGTCCCCATCGTCGTCGAAGTGCCGCTCGTGCCGCGCGTCGGGCAGGCCAGGTTGTTTGCTCGTGTAGGTCACGAGCCGGTTTCGCTCGAACGAACGGAGCGTCATCACGAGCTCGCGGTCCCGGCCCAGGAGCCGCGTGACGAGCCGGGCCGTGTCTCCCGGCTCGCCCCAGCGGTAGCCCTCTTCGAGGCGGACGAAGCCGGGCCAGTAGCTCGACCAGTTCGAGGTGTCGGTGATGAAGGCGAAACCACGCTCGACGGGAACGTCGAAACGATGAGCGGCCTCCACGCGTCTCGTCACACCGGCCCGCCTCGTCCGTAGAGCCTCACGACTCGACTCGCATCGAAACCCGGGCCGCCTCCAGGTTCCTCATGACCACAGGAATCGTCTCGCCGAGGATCTCCGTGGGGCTGAACTCGACGATCTCCGCTCCCGCGTAGTGGATCGGCGTATGACCCGGCGGAACGTAGTAGGCGTCGCCGGCGTCGTACGTCTCCTCGCGGTCAGGGAATCGGAAGCCCGTCCGGCCCGCGACCACATACCCCCAGCGGGGCAGCTGCGCGAGATCGTCGGGCAGTCCCTGGAACAACGCCGCCAGGTCGCCGTCCGCCGTGTGCGACTCGAAGCAAACCGTGTACCCGCCCTCGAGGTGCTGGAGCCGGACGTCGAGTCCCTCGAGCTCGATCCGCTCCGCTGCCGTCTCCCTGGAAACGTTCGGCATCGCATTCCCTCCTTCGCATGAACGACTGCGATCGAGGCTAGGCCCGCCCGGACCGGAGCGCATCGGCCGAACCACGCAATTCGACGCTGGGCGACGGCATGGGTGATTTCACCCAGCGGGCTCAGAGCAGGCCGTGCTCGTACGCCGAGGCGGTGGCCGCGGCGCGCGAGGAGACGCGCAGCTTCGCCAGGATGTTGCTCACGTGCCGATCGACGGTGCGCTCGCTCAGGACGAGCCCGGCGGCGATCGCCTTGTTCGTCTGGCCGGCCGCGACGAGGCGCAGCACCTCGAGCTCACGCTTCGTGAGGCCGTGGCTCTCGCGTCGCGGACCGCCGCCGAGCAGATCCATCCTGGCCAGATCGGGCACCGCCCCGAGTCGCGCGTACGTCGTGCGTGCGGAGTCGAGCTCCAGCGCGGCAGTGTCCTCGTCGTCGAGGGCGCGACACGCCAGACCGACGAGCTCCCGGACGCGGGCAACCTCGTACGGCGCCTCGAGCCGGCGCCAGGTCTCCGCCGCCCGGCGCAGCGACACGAGCGCGCCGGCGGGATCGCCCTCCACCAGCTCGACCGCGCCCCGTACGCGAGCGGCGTTCGCCACGAGTGCCCCGTCGTCGCGACCTTGCGCGAGCGCCGACAGCTCGTCGCTCGCCGCGCGCGCAGCCGCGACGTCTCCGACCGCAAGCGCGATCTCGGCGAAGGCGGGGAGGAGGCTCGTCCGCCGTCCGGGTTCTGCGCACTCCGACAGCGCTCTTCGGATCGCGGCTGCGGCGGCGTCGGACTTCCCCTGCGCGGAGCGGAGCAGGGCGAGGCCGGGCTGAGGCTCTCGGCCGTTTCGGCTTGCCTCCCGGTAGGCGTCCTCCGCGAGGCGGAATTGTCCGAGCATGCGGTGGATCTCTCCGCGGCGGTAGCAGGCCTCTCCGGCGGCGCCCGGGTTCTCCGCGCGTACGGAGCGCTCCTCCGCCCGGCGTGCCTCCTCGAGCGCCTGCGCCCACGCTCCGTTCAGCTGGAGGACCTCGGCGCGATGCGTGAGGCAACGGCCCGTGAAGGCGACGAGGTCCGGCTGGCGGTCGCACCAGTCGGAGAGGGCGGCCGTCCACTCCTGCGCGCGACGGAGCTCGGACGCGTCCCGGCAGGCGAGGATGACGCCGCAGTAGACGATCCCCGAGACGATCGGGGACAACTCGCCGGCAGTGACGGCCACCATCGTCTCGTCGAGCAGTCGAAGCCCCTCCTTGCCTCGCCCGAGCCGGATCAGGACATGTCCCTGCTCGTGCGTCGCGAGCGCGAACAGGTCTGCGTCGCCGTACTCCCCGCCGATCGCCGCTGCCTCCGCAGCGGTCGTGGCGGCTGCTTCGAGCTCGCCGCTCGCCTCCTGCTCGAACACGACCGGGAGCAGGAGATAGCCGCGCTCGACCCGATCGGTGCCGCACTCGTCGAGGAGCCGCTGCGCGCGGCCGAGCCAGCCGCCCGCCCGCCCGGCCTCTCCGCGGCCGGCGAGGCCGATGCCGATCCAGAACGCGCAGCGAAGGGCCTCCAGGCGCTCGCCGGAGGCAAGGTGCGCGCGATGAGCACGCTCGAGCAGGCCGAGATACTCGGACTCGCGGCCGATCATGTAGGCCGAGGTCGCCAGTCGCCCGAGGTCCTCCGCTCCGAGCGGCTCGCGCCGATCGGCGGCGCTCAGCTGCTCATACGCCTCCAGCCATGCCTCGCGCGCGTACGCCCGACGCCCCCGGTCGACCTCGACCACGGCATTCATCTCGAGCGATTATCCCCCGAGCCAGCGCCAGCGGCCGACGATCGATTCGCGGCTCAGCTGCGGAGGAGGGCGAGGACGGCGTGCACGCGCCGGCTGTAACTCGCGCCTTCGGGCAGGGCGAGCTTCCGAAAGATGTGGACGACGTGCGTCTCGACGGTCTTCGGTGTGAGCCAGAGCCGCGCGCGGCGGGCCGCTCAGGCCTTGGCCAGCGCTCGCTCGAGGTCGACCCAGAGCGCGTCCGGGTCCTCGAGGCCGACCGAGAGGCGGATCAGGCCGGTGGGGATGCGGTCACCTTCCCAGCGGTGGCGCGCCTCCAGCTTCGAGCGCGTCCCACCGAGACTCGTCGCGTTCTCGATCACGCGCACGGCCTGCTCGACCCTTCCCGCAGCGTCTCCGTCGGCGACGTCGAACGAGAGCAGAAACGAGAAGCCCGGGTAGCGCACCGTCTCGACGGCCGGGTGCGCGGCGAGGCGTTCCGCGAGCACGCGGGCGGTCGCCTCCTGCCGCGCGAGGCGAGCCTCGAGCGTCTCGAGCCCGCGCAGGACGAGCCACGCCGTGTCCGCCGACGCGACGATTCCGGCAAGGCGCCGGGTCAGGTGGAGGCGCTCGCGCAGTTCAGGGTCGCGGGCGACCGTCACACCGGCGAGAACGTCGTCGTGCCCGCCGAGGATCTTCGTGGCCGAGTGGAGGGCGACGTCGGCGCCGTGCTCGAGCGCACGCAGTCGGAGCGGTGTTGCCACCGTGGCGTCACAGACGACCGGAGCCGGGTGGGCCGCCGCCGCCTCGAGGTCGGGCATCGTCAGGAGCGGGTTCGCGGGCGCTTCGAGGAAGATCAGGTCGGCCTTCGCGGGCGGCGGTCCGGTCTGGTCGAACTCGACGACGTCGACACCCCACGGAGAGAGGTGGTCGAAGAGCACGCGGTGCCCGTAGTAGGCGCCCTCGGCGAGCGCGATCGTGCCGCCGGGGCGCAACATCGTGAGGACGACCGTCGTCACCGCGCCCATCCCGGACGGGTAGAGGAGGGCGTGTCCGCCGTCGAGCGCACCGAGCGCCTCCTCGCACGCAACCCCGGTCGGATGGTCCGCGCGCGCATACGAGAAGCGGCCCGGCTCGCCGTCCTCGTAGGGCCAGGTGGCCGAGCGGTCGAGGGCCGATGCCACGCGCCGACGCTATCAGCGCCTCTCGCTCGTTAGGCTCCGCGCGATGTCGACGCGCCACGAGACGACGGAGGAGAAGCTCGCGTGGTTGCGCGAGCTCGCCGAGTCGGCGGTGCACGCGGGGTCCGAGAAGGCGGCAGCCCGGCAGCACGAGCGTGGGAAGCTGCTCGCCCGCGAGCGGATCGACCTCCTGCTCGACGCGGGCTCGTTCGTCGAGCTCGACCGCTTCGTCCGTCATCGCGAGACCGAGTTCGGCATGCGCGAGAACCGGCCGTGGGGCGACGCGGTCGTGACGGGCTACGGGACGGTGTTCGGCAGGCCGGTCTGCGTCTTCAGCCAGGACTTCACCGTCTTCGGCGGCTCCCTGTCGGAGGTCTTCGCGGAGAAGGTCTGCAAGGTGATGGACATGGCCGTCAAGGTCGGCTGTCCGGTCGTCGGGATCAACGACTCGGGCGGCGCGCGGATCCAGGAGGGCGTCGTCTCGCTCGCCGGCTACGCGGAGATCTTCTGGCGCAACGTCCAGGCGTCGGGAGTCGTTCCGCAGATCTCGCTGATCATGGGGCCGTGCGCGGGCGGTGCGGTGTACTCGCCCGCGATCACGGACTTCGTGCTGATGACCGAGGGCACGTCCTACATGTTCATCACGGGGCCCGACGTCGTGAAGACCGTCACGGGCGAGGAGGTGAGCTTCGAGGACCTCGGCGGCGCAAGCGCTCACGCTACGAAGTCGGGTGTCGCGCACCTCGTCGCTTCCGACGAGCAGGCGTGCGTCGACGACGCCCGCTACCTCCTCACCTTTCTCCCCCAGAACAACCTCGAGACGGCGCCCTTCGCGCCGCCGACCGATCCGGTCGACCGCGAGTCCCCCGAGCTCGACGCCCTGATCCCCGACTCGCCGAACAAGCCGTACGACATCAAGCGCGTGATCGAGACGGTCGTCGACGACGGCGCCTTCCTCGAGATCCAGCCGTCCCACGCGGAGAACATCGTCTGCGGCTTCGCGCGGCTGGGTGGCCACTCGGTCGGCGTCGTCGGGAACCAGCCGGCCGCGCTCGCCGGTGTGCTCGACATCGACGCGTCGGTCAAGGCTGCGCGGTTCGTGCGGACGTGCGACGCGTTCAACGTCCCGCTCGTGACTTTTGTCGACGTGCCCGGGTTCCTCCCCGGAACCGCGCAGGAGTGGGGCGGCATCATCCGGCACGGCGCAAAGCTCCTCTACGCGTACGCCGAGGCGACGGTGCCGAAACTGACGGTGATCACGCGCAAGGCCTACGGCGGCGCGTACGACGTCATGAGCTCCAAGCACATCCGTGCAGACGTCAACATTGCGTGGCCTACCGCCGAAGTCGCCGTGATGGGGCCCGACGGCGCCGTGAACATCGTCTTCAGGCACGAGCTCGCGGACGCGCCGGATCCCGAGGCCCGCCGCGCCGAGCTGATCGCCGACTACAAGGAGCGGTTCGCGAACCCGTACTCGGCGGCCGAGCGCGGGTACGTCGACGACGTGATCGAGCCGAGACGGACGCGGCCGTACCTGATCCGCGCGCTCGAGGCGACGCTCTCGAAACGCGAGCCCGCACCGAAGCGCAAGCACGGGAACATTCCGCTGTAGCGGCGCTCGCCGCACGCGCGCCCGTCACCAACCTGGCACTGAGATGGCACCGTTCCGTCGCACTTGTTGCCGGTCTAGACGATAGAATCGTAAGTGGGTGGTGGGATGGGGTGCCCCACAACGCGGGTGCAATTTGCGGGAATCGTCAGGTGGCGCCATCCAGCGTCCAGCGGCCCCGCACGAGGATCGGTATCTGCGACCCGTCGGCGCAGACCCCGGTCGCGTCGACCTCGGGCCCGCCGATCATGACGTCGAGGTGGATCGCCGACGAGTTGATGCCAATCGCGACGCGCTCCCCGTCCGTCAGGCTGCTCGCCCCCGGGACCGGGGCCGTGTACCCAGCGCC
Source organism: Gaiella sp. (assembly GCA_036376855.1). GTDB lineage: Bacteria > Actinomycetota > Thermoleophilia > Gaiellales > Gaiellaceae > Gaiella. The sequence continues at coordinate 6,268 of DASUZN010000132.1, forward strand.
GAGCGCGATGTGGGAGGACGCGTTCTCGTCGAAGAGGAGGTTGCGGAACAGGAGCCCGCGGCGGCCGACCGCCGAGCCTGCGTCGACGAGCGCGAGCTCGCCAAGGCGCGCGGCGCCGTCGTCTGCCCCGACCTTCGTGCGAAGGAACTCCTCACCCGCTGAGGCGCGCACCTCGACCACTCTGCCTCCTTCGAACCGGAGTTGGCCGCCCTCCACGACCGAGCCGTACCAGTGGACGGGCGCCGTGAGCCTCACGACTCCCTCGGCCCGCGTCCGGTCCGGCGTCGTGAACACCTCCTCGGTGGGCAGATTGACGACGTGCTCCTGGCCCCACGCGGTAGTCGAGCGGGCGCTCTTCCACCGGGCGGTCGGGAGGAGCCCTATCTCCAGGTCCGTGCCTGGCCCCGTGAAGCGGACGGACACGAAAGCTGAGGCGTCGAGTGCCGCCGCGCGTGCCTCGAGCATCGCGACGTGCGCGTGCCAGGCGGCCACCGGGTCGGGCGCGTCGAGCCGCGTCACGATGGCGACCTCGTTCCACAGGCGCTCGACGTCGGCCTCTCCGAAGACGTCGCGCGCCCAGCCCTCCGTCGGGCAGGCGACCACGGTCCACGCGCGGGCGAGCCGAAGCGTGAGGTCGCGGTTGGCCTGCGTGAGCGCGAGCGGCTCCGCACGCGCAGCACGAGCGGGGTCGACGTCGTGGAACAGGTTCGGATCGGCGTCCCCGATGACGTAGACGAACGCTGCCTCCTCGGTCGAGCGCGTCGCCTGCACGAGCCAGTCGGGCGTCCGGTCGAGCAGCTCGTCGGCCGCATGGATCGCGTGGAGACGCCGAAGATGGTCGTCGAGGTAGTAGCACTCGACGTCACCCGCCCCGGCCCGCCAGCCGGCCTCGGCGACTGCCCGCACGAGCGGGGCGTGCTCCGGCTCGGCGCGGATGACCAGGCGCTGACCCGGGCGGAGACCCGTGCCGACGACGACCGCGAGCTCGGCGTAGCGCTCGAGATGCCCCACGGCGCCAGCTTCTCGCGGCGACCGTGGCGCGTCAACCGCGAGCGCGCCGAACGAACGCGACCTCGCGCGAGTCGCACACGGGCCGGTAGCCGATTCGCATGTAGATCGCGTTCGAGGTCGGGTTTGCGAGATCGGTGTAGAGGAAGCAGAAGCGCTTGCCGCGATCGAGCGCGATCCGCGAGGCGGCGGCGGTCACGGCGCTCCCGTAGCCGCGCCCGCGGTGCGCCGGCGGTGTGTACACCGGGCCGATCCGAAGGCCGTTCGGCGTCGGCCCTCCGAACCCCGCCAGCGACACCGGCCCTTCGCCTGCCTCCCAGAGGCAGATGCCACCGGCGCCCTGCGCCCCGAGCCGCGCGTCGACGCTTCGCTCGATGCGCGCGGGGTCGTCCGCGCCATGGAGCGCCTCCTGCGTGAACGCGGTCATCCAGTCGAGCACGAGCGCGCGGTCCTCGACGTCGGCAAGACGCACGGCGCCGTGCACGCCGACAGGCGGGATCAACTGCTCCATCGCGTAGATCCGCTGGTCGATCCGGGTCGTCGGGGTGACCCCGTGGCGCGTCGCCCAGGCGGCGGCGAAGGCGTCCACCTCGGGCACCGCGCCGACGACCCCGGGCAGCTCGTCCGCGATCGCGTCGACGAGCGCCTCGAGCGCACCGTCCGCGCTCGGGCGCGCGAGGACGAGGTTGTACGGGGGCGTGCGCAGAGCGGCCCCGACGACCCCCCAGGCGTCGCGGACGACCCACCCGCGGAGCTCCGGGTACACGTCGGGATGGTCGCGCGTGAACGACGCGATCCCGAAGGCAAGGTTGTGCCGCGGCTCGTCCCCGAGGAGCAGTTCCCCGGCCTGCTCGAGGAACTCGGTTGCGCCGGTGCGGATCTCGACGTCCACGTCTCGATCCTACGGCCGACCGCCGCGCGCGCCGTTGCACGGAGCAGGAGGGTGGCCCACACTCGACGTCCGGCAGGACAGCGGCATCGATCGACGAGCTTCGCACGCTCCAGCTGGCCCGCCTGCGCGACACGCTCGAAACGCATCTACGAGCGCATCCCGCACGACCGCCAGGCCACCGACGCCGCCGGCGTCGCTCCCGGCACGCTGGAGCGCTCGCAGGGCAAGGCGAAGCGCATCGACGACCGGCGGTAAGCACGCGTACGGTTCCGGCGTGCGCGTCTCCGCCAAGGTCGACTACGCGCTCCGCGCGATGCTCGAGCTCGCCGCCGCCGGGGAGCTCGTGAAGGGCGAGCAGCTCGCGACCGCGCAGGGCATCCCGCAGAAGTTCCTCGAAAGCATCCTGCTCGACCTGCGCCACGCGGAGCTCGTCACGAGCCGACGCGGCGTCGACGGTGGGTATGCGCTCGGTCGGCCGGCCGAGCAGATCAACCTCGCCGACGTGATCCGCGCGGTCGAGGGCCCGATTGCGACCGTACGCGGCGTCCGCCCCGACGACGTCCACTACGACGGTGCCGCACAGGCGCTCGCCTCGGTCTGGATCGACCTGCGCGCCGCGATGCGCGGCGTGCTCGAGGAGACGACGCTCGCCGATGTGGCCTCCGGCTCCGGGCCTACGTGAACGTCGTGTGCCGCGTCGGCCGGACGTAGACGATCTGACTCGGTGCCAGCTCGAGCAGCTCCGCCTGGTCGCGCGTCGTCTGGACCGAGAGGCGCTCGCCGGCGCCGTCCACGAGCTCGACCCGGACATCGAACCCGAGGTGCACGACGCGCTCGATCATCACCTCGCGTGTCGAGCCATTCGGCTCGAGCGTCACCTCGAGGTCGTGCGGCCGGACGAACGCGTCGCCGACCCGGTGCGCCTGGCCGACGAACGTCATGACGAACTCGTTGGCAGGCTCCTCGTAGACGGTCCGCGGCGAGCCGACCTGCTCGATGTGCCCGTTGCTCATCACCGCGACCTGGTCGGCGACGTCCATCGCCTCCTCCTGGTCGTGCGTGACGATCACCGTGGTCGTGTGCGTCTCGTCGTGGAGGCGCCGGAGCCACTCACGCAGCTCGGCCCGCACGCGCGCGTCGAGCGCGCCGAAGGGCTCGTCGAGGAGCAGCACGGCGGGGTCGATCGCCAGCGCGCGCGCCAGCCCCATCCGCTGGCGCTGGCCGCCCGAGAGCTGCGACGGATACCGCTTCGCGAGCCCTTCGAGCTGGACCAGCTTCAAGAGCCGGTGGACGCGCTCCGCGATCTCCGCCTTCGGCCGCTTCCGGATCTTCAGGCCGAACGCGACGTTGTCGTAGACGGTCATGTGCTTGAACGCCGCGTAGTGCTGGAAGACGAAGCCCACTCCGCGCTCCTGCGGCGGACGGCCCGTCACGTCGGCCCCGTCGATCACGACGCTCCCGGCGTCCGCGCTCTCGAGGCCGGCGACGATCCGCAGCAGGGTCGACTTGCCGCTGCCGCTCGGCCCGAGGAGCGCCGTGAGGGACCCCGCCGGGACGTCCACGGTGACGTCGTCGAGGGCGACGAAGTCGTCGAACCGCTTGGTGATCCGCTGGACGGAGATCGACATTCAGCGCCTGCTCTCTTTCGGTTGGAAGACGATCATGAGGACGAGGACGAGGATCGCCATCGCGGCCAGCACGAACGAGATGCCGTATGCGGGTGCGTAGTTCCCGTAGGAGAACTGGTAGGCGTCCTCGACCCTGAGGGTGGCCGTCTGCGTCTTGCCGACGATGTTCCCGGACACGATCGCGACCGCGCCGAACTCGCCGATGGCGCGGGCGGTCGTGAGGACGACGCCGTACACGACGGCCCAGCGGATGGACGGCAGCGTGATCCGCCAGAACGTCTGCCAGCCAGACGCCCCGAGCGTCTGGGCGGCCTGCTCCTGCTCGGTTCCGATCTCGCGCAGCGTCGGAACGACCTCGCGTGCGACGAAGGGGAGCGTCACGAAGATCGTGGCGAGCACGATCCCGGGCGTCGCGAAGAGGATCTCGAAGCCGTTCCGCTGGAACCACGAGAACCAGCCGTTGATCCCGTACAGGACGACGAGCGAGAAGCCGACGATCACGGGCGAGAGTGCAAGAGGGAGGTCGACGAAGGCGTTGAGGAAGCCACGACCGCGGATGTTGCCCCGGACGATCACGAGCGCGCAGACGATCCCGAACACGGTGTTCACGGCGACGGCGATCACCGTGACGAGGATCGTGAGCTTGAAGGCGGAGACCGTGTCCGGGTCGGTGATCGCGGCCCAGGCCCCGTCGAGGTCCTCGGCCGTGCGCCACACCATCATCGCGAGTGGCCCGAGGACGATGAGCGTCAGGTAGCCGAGCGCCGACAGCCGGAGGGCGTACTTACCCACGATCGTGCCTCGTCACGTACCAGCGGACGACGCCGATCCCGCTGATCGCGGCGAACGAGATCAGGAGCAGCACGATCGCGATGGCGGCCGAGCCTTCGGGATCCTGCTCGATCCGGAAGAAGAGGTGGATCGAGGCAACCTCGGTCTTGAACGGGAGGTTGCCGGCGATGAGCACGATCGCGCCGATCTCGCCGACGGCGCGCGCGAACGCCATTGCGACCCCGGAGAGGATCCCGGGCAGGATCACCGGGAGCACGATCCGTCGGAACGTCCCGAACGGGCTCGCGCCGAGCGACTTCGCCGCGTCCTCGAGCTCCGGGTCGAGCTCGATCAGCACCGGCTGCACCGTTCGCACGACGAACGGAAGCGTCGTGAACAGGAGCGCGACGTAGATCGCCATGCGGGTGAAGGTGATGTCGGCGTCGAGGTGGAAGGAGCCGATCGTGAAGTCGATCGGCGTGCGGGGGCCGTAGAGCGCCATGATCACGAGCCCGGCGACGATCGTCGGAAGCGCGAACGGGAGGTCGATGATCGAGTTGACGACACTCTTCCCGTAGAAGTCGTCGCGCACGAGGACCCACGCGATGATCGTCCCGAAGACGGCGGTCGTCAGCACCGCCAGCGTCGACATGATCAGCGTGAGCTTCAGGGCCGAGACGGCCTGGGGCGACGAGACGACGTCCCAGAAGCCGGACCAGCCGCTGCCGGTCGACTTCCACACGACCGCCGCGATCGGAAGCAGGACGACGACGGTCAGGAACGTCGTCACGAACCCGACCTGCA
>DASUZN010000133.1:0-6398 GCA_036376855.1 Gaiella sp.
GACCGCCTCCCAGAACGGGCCGGCCTCGCGCGGCGATCCCTCGTCCCCCACGGCTTGCCGGACGAGCACGAGCCTTCGCCTCGGCCGCGAGCACACCGTCGCGAACAGATAGCGGTCGCGGCTCGCGGCGTCCGGCCGGACGAGACGTGCGCCGCGGCGCTCGTCGAGCGCGCGCCGGGTGTCCTCGTCGAGGAACGGCTCGACGCGCGGCCGCCGCGGCAGGGTGCCCTGTTCGAGGCCGAGGACGAACACGACGTCGAAGCGCCGCGTGCGGGCGCGCGCCAGGTCGAGCACCGCGACCCGACCGGGCGCGCCGGCGGCCTCTCCTCGAACGCCGGCACGGTCGAGCGCCGAAAGGACGTCGAGGCGGCCGACCTCGAAGCCTGCCGCGACGAGCTGCTCGAGCTCCTCGAGCGTCCTCGTCACCGCATCGTGCGCCCGCAGGTCGAGCCGCGCGCGGTCGTCGGTGGGAGGCGCGGACGTCCCATGCGCGTTTCGCAGCATCGCGCCGGCGAGCCCACGGACGACGTCGACCGGCGACTCGTCGCGGAGCGCCAGGTCGAGCGGTGGCAGTCCCCGCCCCTCGCGGAGCTCGGCGGCGACGCCGGCGGCGCGATCGCCGCGCACGATTCCTCGCCCGCGAAGACGACCTTCGATCCAGTCGACCTCCTTGCGCCCGAGGCCGGAGTACGGAGAGCGGAGGTGCGCGAAGAGCTCGGGTCGCTCCCCACCGAGCCACGCGAAGCGGAGCAGCGAGAGGAGAGCGTGACCGTACGGCGTCGTTCCGAGCGCCGTGCGCCCCGCGAAGGCCACCGGCACGCCCACCGTTGCGAACGCGGTCCCGAGCGCCAGCCTGACCGCGTCGACCGAAGGGCAGACGATCGCGATCTCGTGCGGCGGCGTGCCGGCCCTGACATGCGCGAGCACGGCTTCCGCGACGAGCTCGAGCGTGCCGCGCGCGCCGGCTCCCTCGAGCCACCGCAACGAGCCGTCGAGCGAGGCCCGTCCGGGGTGCTCGGTGAACAACGCCCGCTCGACGTGCGCGAGCGAGGCCGGGAGGAACTCCTCGGCGCGCGGACGAAGCTCGACCACCGCGTCGCCGGCGAGCGACGCAAGGTCGTCGACCGTCCTGGCGAGCGACGCGTAGACGGCGCGCCCGGGCTCGTAGGGAATCGACACGTGCACCTCCGCTCGCGCGGCGAGCGCCTCGAGCATGCGCCACTCGACGCCGGTGAGGTCCTCGAAGCCGTACGCGAAGACAGGGCTCTCGCCCCATGCCCCGAGGTCGCTCGTGAGCCGCTCCACGGCGCGGCGGCGAAGCATGCCGCGGTCCCACGCGTCGATGCGATCGAGCTCGGAGCGGTACGCCGCCGCGAGCGAGGCGAGCGGCTCGGCAAGGTCACCGGGCTCGAGGAGAGCGCTGTCGAGCTCGGCGAGCGCCCGCCCCACGGCGTCGGCGAATCCGGCGAAGCGCGCGCCCTCGGTGGCCGCCCCGGCTTGAAGCCGTCGAACGAGAACGCCGCGCTCGGCCTCTCCCACGAGGCGCCTCCCCGGCCCCTCGCCTCTGGCGAGGCTCTCGAAGAGGGAGTCGAACGTGCCGATCGTCCCGGAGAGGAGGCCGCCACGGCGCTCGAGCAGCTCCCGCTCGACCCGCTCGACGTCGGCGCGCTGCGGGACGATCAGCCATGGATCGCGGTCGAGCGCCGCGACGAAGCGGTCGAGGAGCGTCCCGACCTTGCCCGAATGCGCCGGGCCGACGACGAGCGAGAGACTCACCCGGTCAGCGTAGTCGCCGGCCCCGGCGCCTTCGGCGCCGGGGCTCTAGAGCCTCATCCTCAGCTGCAAGCGCCGCCGAGGATCAGGCGAGCGACTTGGGCTTCCGACCGCGTCTCGCGACTGCCGCACCCGGCATGCCGCCCGCACACGAGTCGCACAGATCGGCTGCCTTTGCGCCGCGGCGCGCGTCATTGAACGTAACGCGCATGACTGCGCCCTTGCCTTCCTCGACTTCGGAGCCGCACTTGTCGCAAACAAGGACTGTCTTTCTCGCCACCATTCCTCCAAGCCGCGGAAATCATGTGTGTGATTTCCACTCGATCGAGCTGACGCCGGATACCGTGGAAGTATACGTATGTCATTCGCATGAATTCCAGTCGATCTACAACGTAGATCCACTGTAGAGTTCGGCTCCATGGACACGCGGACGATCGTGGTTCTCGAGGGCGATCAGACGGGTCAGGAGCTCCTCGAGGCATCTCTCCGTGTGCTGCACCCCGACGTCGTGGGCTTCGAGCTGGCGTTGCCGCGGTTCGACCTTTCCCTCGGCAACCGGCGCACGACGTCGAACGGCGTCGTCCACGAGGCGGCGCGCGCGATCGCAGACCACGGTCTCGGGCTGAAGGCCGCCACGATCACCCCGGAAGGGCGGGACGACGTCGGCTCGCCGAACCGCATCCTGCGCGAGGACATCGGCGGGAAGGTGATCGTGCGCACCGGACGGCGCATTCCCGGCGTGCTCCCCGTCGGCGGCGTGCATTCGCCGATCTCCGTCGTGCGGATGGCCGTGGGCGACGCCTACGGCGCAGAGGAGTGGCGCGAGGGAACCGGCGACGACGAGGTCGCGTTCCGCACCGAGCGTATCGAGCGCAGGATCTGCCGTGCGGTCGCGGAGTTCGCCTTCCGGCAGGCCGAGCGCACCGGCGCGAAGGTCTTCGGCGGCCCGAAGTACACGGTCAGCCCGGTCTACGAGGGAATGCTCAAGGAGGAGATGGATCTGGCGGCGGAGCGCCATCCCGACGTTCCGTACGAGCCACAGCTGATCGACGCGACGTTCGCCCTTCTGATCTCGTCGAGCGGTGCACCGATGGTGATTCCGGCGCTGAATCGCGACGGCGACATCCTCTCCGACCTGGTGCTGCCACTCTTCGGCTCGATCGCAGGCAGCGAATCGCTGCTCGTCGCATTCGGCGACGAGGGCGTCGACCGGCCGACCGCACTGATGGCGGAGGCGGCACACGGGACCGCGCCCGCGCTCGAGGGCAAAGACATCGCGAATCCGATGGCGATGATTCTCGCCGCCGCCGCGCTCCTCGCCCACGCCGACGACGAGGAATGCCAGCGCGCTGGACGGGCGATACGCGAGGCGACGCTCGAGGCGGTGGCGGAGGGCATCCGCACGGCAGACCTCTCCGGCCACCACGGCACGACCGCGTTCGCCGACGAGGTCGTCCGGCGCACGCGCACGAAGCTCGAGGTCTGGGCGGCGCTGTAGGAGGACCGGCCGCTACGCGGCGACGGCGTCCCGGCCGGAGACGATCTCGCCGGAGTCGAGCGCGGCGAAGAAGCCTTCGACGATCTCGGGGTCGAACTGCGTCCCCGTGCAGCGCTCGATCTCCGCGGCGGCGACAGCCGATGAAAGCGCCGGGCGATATGGCCGCCCCGAGGTCATCGCGTCGAACGCGTCCGCGACCGCGAGAATCCGGCCCTCCAGCGGAATCGCCGTCCCGGCACGTCGCGTGGGATACCCGAGCCCGTCCCAGCGCTCGTGGTGAAAGAGCACGTAGGGGAGCGCACGCTGGAGGGACGGAACGCCGGCGATCAGCCACATCCCCTCCACCGGATGGGCACGAATCTCGGCCAGCTCACGGTCGTCGAGGCGGCCGGGCTTGGTGAGGACCTCCGCCCGGACGTTCACCTTGCCGACGTCGTGGAGGGCCGCGCCGAGCCTGAGCGCCTCGATCTGCTCCGCGTCCCAGCCGAGCCGGAGCGCCACGGCCTCCGCATTCGCGCCGACTCGGGCAGCGTGCGCGCCGAGGTCCGGGTCGCAGACCTCCATGGCAGTCGAGTACGCGGCGAGTCTGACCACGGGACGTCTGGTTCCCGGCGCGGCGGTGGAACCCTTCCCGTAGATTCCGGCGGGATGCGAGTGTGTGTGCCCCGGGAGTCGGCGCCCGGCGAGAACCGTGTAGCCCTGACGCCGGAAGCTGCGGCGAAGCTCTCGTCGTCGGGGTTCGACGTGGTGGTCGAGCGCGGCGCGGGCGTCCTCGCCGGATTCCCCGACGACCAGTACGCGGAGAGCAACGTCGCCCTCGCCGACCACCCCAGCCTGCTCGTGGACGCCGCGGTCGTCGTCCGCGTCGCCAAGCCGAGCGCCGAGGAGGTAACCGCGCTTCCTGCGGGCGTCGTGCTGATCGGGTTCCTCGAGCCGTTGACCGACCCTGACGGCATCGCACGCCTCCGCGACCAGGGCGTCGTGGCGTTCGCGATGGAGGCGGTGCCCCGCATCACGCGCGCACAGTCGATGGACGCGCTCTCGTCGCAGGCGACCGTCGCGGGGTACAAGGGCGTGCTGCTCGGCGCTGACCGGTGCCCGAAGCTCTTCCCGATGCTGATGACGGCGGCCGGAACCGTCGCGCCGGCTCGCGTCCTCGTGCTCGGCGCCGGCGTCGCAGGCCTGCAGGCAATTGCGACCGCGCGACGGCTGGGCGCGGTGGTGTCGGCGTTCGACGTCCGACCGGCGGTCGCCGAGCAGGTCGAGTCGCTGGGTGCGACGTTCCTCGAACTCGGGGTGCGAGGTGAGGAGACGGAGGGCGGGTACGCGCGGGAGCTCACGCCGGAGCAGCAGGCCGAGCAGCAACGCGCGCTCGAGGAGCGCCTCCCGGGCTTCGACGTCGTCGTCACGACCGCCGCCGTTCCGGGGCGGCCGTCCCCGAAACTCATCCCCGCCGAGGCGGTCGAGGCGATGCGGCCCGGCTCCGTGATCGTCGACCTCGCCTCCGAGGGCGGCGGAAACTGCGAGCTCACGGAGCCCGGACGCGAGATCAGCCACACGGGCGTGACGATCGTCGGGCTGACGAACGTCGCGTCGCTGATGGCCGCCGACGCAAGCCGGCTCTACGCGCGCAATGTCACGTCGCTGCTCCAGCACCTCGCGCCGGACGGCGAGCTGCAGCTCGACTTCGACGACGAGATCACCGCGGGAGCCTGCGTCGCGGGCGCGCCCGCCGCGCCGACTGCGCCCGCTGCCGCCGCCGCCGAAACGGAGGAAGGCACATGACCGAGATCAGCCTCGTCGTCGAACTCACCGTGCTCGTGCTCGCGATCTTCCTCGGCTTCGAGGTCATCTCGAAGGTGCCGACGATGCTGCACACCCCGCTGATGTCGGGCACGAACTTCATCCACGGGATCGTGATCGTCGGGGCGATCATGGTGCTCGGCTTCGCCGACGACGACTTCACCAAGGCGATCGGCTTCGTCGCGATGGTGCTCGCGTCCGCCAACGTGGTCGGCGGCTGGTTCGTCACCGACCGGATGCTCGAGATGTTCAAGCGGCGCCCGGAGGATCGGAAGTGATCTCGGACCCGGACGTCGTCGGGCTCCTCTATCTGGTCTCGATCGTCTGCTTCATCCTCGCGCTCAAGTTCCTCTCGTCGCCGAAGAATGCGCGCCGCGGGAACTGGGTCGGCGGCGTCGGCATGGTGATCGCAATCGCGACGACGCTCGCGCTGGACGGCATCTCGAACTGGCTGCTGATCGTCGTCGGCGGGCTCATCGGCTCGGTCATCGGGATCGTCGGGGCGCGCACCGTGAAGATGACGGCGATGCCGCAGATGGTCGCCCTGTTCAACGGGGTCGGCGGTGGAGCGGCGGCGCTCGTCGCACTGGCGGAGTTCCACGTCTCGAGCGGCGACCTGGCGGGCGAGGAGATCGTGTCCGTCGTCCTCTCGGCGCTCATCGGCTCGATCTCGTTCTCCGGCTCGATGATCGCATTCGCGAAGCTGCAGGAGCTGCTCTCGGGCCGGCCGATCGTGTTCACCGGCCAGAACATCGTGAACGTCGCGATCCTGGGCGGGGCGGCGGCGCTCGGCATCGCACTGATCGCCGGCGTCGACCAGCAGTGGGTGCTCATCGGTCTGATCGTGCTCGCGCTGATCTTCGGCGTCATGTTCGTGCTGCCGATCGGCGGCGCGGACATGCCGGTCGTGATCTCGCTGCTCAACGCGTTCACGGGCATCGCCGCGTCCGCGACCGGCTTCGTGCTCAACTCGCTGCTCCTGATCGTCGCCGGGATGCTCGTCGGCGCCTCGGGCACCCTGCTGACGCTGCTGATGGCCAAGGCGATGACCCGCTCCGTCGCCAACGTGCTGTTCGGAGCGTTCGGCCAGGTCCAGGCGGGCGCCGGAAGCGCTCGCATCGACGACGGCCGGACCGTCCGTGCCACGAGCCCCGAGGATGTCGCGGTCCAGCTCTCGTTCGCGCGCAAGGTCGTGGTCGTCCCCGGCTACGGGCTCGCGGTCGCGCAGGCGCAGCACGACGTCCGCCAGCTGGCCGAACTGCTCGAGGAGAAGGGCATCGACGTCGCCTACGCGATCCATCCCGTCGAAGGCCGCATGCCCGGC
>DASUZN010000134.1:0-9241 GCA_036376855.1 Gaiella sp.
TCGAGGCCCATCCCGGTGTCGATGTTCTGCTTCGGAAGTGGCGTCAACGTCCCGTCGGCGCGGAGGTCGAACTCCATGAAGACGAGGTTCCAGAACTCGATGTAGCGGTCGCAGCGCTCGCAGTTCGGGCCGCAGTCGGCCTGGCCGCACCCGAACTCGGGGCCGCGGTCGTAGTGGAGCTCCGAGCACGGGCCGCACGGGCCGGTCTCTCCCGCTGGCCCCCAGAAGTTGTCCGAGCGCGGGAACGGCACGATGCGCTCCCGTGGGATCCCGACCCGTTGCCATGCCGCGACAGCGACCTCGTCCTCCCCGAGGCCGAGGCCCGGATCGCCCGCGAAGACGGACGCCCACAGCCGCTCGGGCTCGAACTCGAGGTGCCGAGTGACGTACTCCCACGCGTAGTCGACGGCGCCGTCCTTGAAGTAGTCGCCGAACGAGAAGTTGCCGAGCATCTCGAACATCGATGCGTGGCGCGCGGTCATGCCGACCTCGTCGAGGTCGGTGTCCTTGCCCCCTGCGCGAAGACATTTCTGCACGGTCGTGAAGCGTGGCGCCGGAGGAGCCTTCGCGCCCGAGAAGTACGGCTTGAGCGGTTGCATCCCGGCCGAGATGAAGAGCGTCGAGGGATCCTCGGGCGGCGGGATCAGGGGGAAGGACGGGAACCGCAAGTGCTCGTTCGACTCGAAGAACGAGAGGAAGGCCTCGCGGAGCTCGGCGGTCGTGCGCACCCGTCGATCGTACCGGGGTCGTTCGGCGCCTCCCGCGGCGTCCCCAACGTCCCCCAGGGGCACTCCCGTGTCCCTGATGTCACGCTATCGGCGAAACCGTCACGCAGGAGTGACGTCTTTGCGCCGGCTTCGTGTCGTCTTGTCCACCCCGCGCGCGCCGCGGCGGCGCTGGGACGACCCGGACGCGAATGCGACTCAGGGGAGCTCGTCGGGCGGGATCGGCGCGGGGTCGGGCTTCGGCGTCGGCTCCGGCCGCGGCCACGGATCGGGCTTCGGCGTGGGCGTCGGGGTCGGAGTAGGCGCCGGACGCTCGCTCGACGGCGGCGTCGGACCGGCTCCGCGGAGATCCTCGGCGAGATCTTCCTCGCGCCGCCTGGCGGCGTCCTTGGCCGCGTCCATCGCATCAGACATGCTCCGGCTCTTACGGAACGATGCGAATCCGTGCGCGACGCCGGCGGTGAAGCCCGACACCTTCTCGACAGGCTTCGAAATCGCCGTGGATACCGCTCTCACCGCCGTGTCCGCGCTGTCCGCCATCGAGACCGCGCTGTCGGTGACGGTGTCGAGCTTGTCCAACTGGTAATTGACGCGGTCGACCGTGCCGCCGGTCTTGACAACGACCGGAAGCGCGTCGCGCTCCGCTCCGCCGACGAGCGACGACACCTTGTCGAACATCTGACCGAGCTTGACGAGCGCGAACAGCGACCCCACGCCGAGGAGAACGAGGAAGACCGCCAAGCCCCAGTACGCGGCGTCACCTGCGGAGAACGCGAGGGTCATCGCGCGGGATCCTACCCCGCGACGCGCTCGATGATGCCTGCTCCAACGACCACGTCATCGTCGTAGAGCACCGCCACCTGCCCCGGGGCGACCGCATCGACCGGTCGTCGGAGGTCGAGCACGAACCCGTCCCCGGTGGCCGTGACCTCTGCTGCCACCGCCGGCGAGCGGTACCGAAGCTTCGCCTCGACCTCGGAGACGGTGTCGTAGAGGCGACCGTGCGCCGTGACGGACCTGGTGCCGAGCGCGCTTCGCGGACCGACGACCAGGGTGTTGGACTTGCGGTCGGAGCGCAGCACGTGGAGCGGCTCGCGCGAGGCGACACCGACGCCGCGGCGCTGACCCGGGGTGAACCGCCAGAGACCGTCGTGGCGCCCGAGAACCGTCCCTGCCTCGTCGACGATGTCGCCCTGCGACGACTCGACGCCGTTCCGGCTGAGGAAGCTTCGGTAGTCGTCCCCGGCCAGGAAGCACGCTTCCTGGCTCTCGGGCCGGCGTGCGGCGGCGAGACCGGCGGACTCCGCCTCGCTCCGCACCTCGGCCTTGGTGTCACGGCCGAGTGGAAACGCAACGCGATCGAGCAGCGCGGGCTCGACGGTCGCGAGCATGTAGGACTGGTCCTTCGCGGGATCGGCGCCGCGGGCGACGAGACGCATCCCGTTGCGCTCGACGACGCGCGCATAGTGTCCGGTCCAGAGGACGTCGGCGCCGATCCGCTCCGCGAACCCGACGAGCGCGTCGAAACGAAAGGCCCCGTTGCACCGCATGCACGGGTTCGGCGTCAGGCCCGCCGCGTAGCCGTCCACGAATGCCTCCACGACGGCGTGCCTGAACTCGTCGCGCAGGTCCAGCGTCACGTGCGGAATCCCGAGGGCATGACACGTCTCGCGCGCCCGGATGACGGCGTCGGGCGAACAGCACGCGCGCTCCGCGTTCGGTCCCGCCGGATCGAGCCAGAGACGGAGCGTCACACCGACCGCCTCCGGCCCGGCTCGGTGGAGCGCCACGGCGCTGTCGACACCTCCGCTCATTGCGACCGCGACCCGGCCCGGCCGCGGCGCTGCGGTCACCACGGGCGCCAGGGCGTTCGCGACCGCATCCGCGGCGAGGGTGTCGCCGGGAACAGCAGCGGCCTCGAGCAGGGTCAATCCGACGAGCGGCTGCGACATCCCAGGTGCGTCCGCCTCGACGATTCGGTCGCCCTCCGCCACGAGACGGGCGAGCGCGTAGGCGTCGCCGCGCGCCGAATCCCCGATCAGCTCGTGGGCCATCTGCTCAGGCTAGCGCCGCTCGAGAGCGCTCCGCCCGCGGCCGCTCGAGCCCGCCTCCCACCCCAACGTCCCCCAGGGGCACTCCCGTGTCCCTAATGCCACGTTATCGGCGAAAGCGTCACAGAGGTGGCACGACTCTGTACCGAGTTAGTGCCGGGTCTCTGCCGGGTTCGATCCGTCTCCGGGCGCTTGACGGGCGGGGAGCCGGCCGGGCCGGCTCCCCGCCGCGTCGGTCAGCCGAGCCTGACCGGGAACGAGACGAGCCGGCGGGTCGAGATCCCGCCCAGCAGGTCCTCGCCCTGCTTGCGCGCCCGGGCGAACACGACGAGCAACTGCTGCTGGTTGCTCGCCGGGAAGAACCGCAGGCGGCTCATCGTCAGGATCGCCCAACCGTCCGAGCCCGACGGCTGCTCGGTCGCCGAGAACTGCTGGTACGGCGTCGGCGTCGCGTAGACGAGCGCCCCCTCGACAGGCCGGCCGTTGCACGCCGTGACCTGGAAGCTGACGCGAATCGTCCTCGTCTCCCGGGTCACTGGCGACGGCGCGATGCGCTGCCGGCTGATCTGCAGGCGAATCGGGGGCGCGAGTCGGTCGACGTCGATGGTGCCGGTCCCGGTCGGGCAACCGGCGGTGCCGGAGCCCTGCGTGACGACGGCAGTCTGCGCCGACGTGACGGTGTTCGAGCCGGTCGTGTTCGTCGCCGTGACTGCGACCCGGACCGTCCTCCCGTTGTCGGTACCGGTCAGCGTGTACGTGCTCTGGGTCGCCGAGGTGATTGCGGCGCACGAGGCGCCGGCGGCGTCGCAGCGCTGCCACGCGTAGGCATACGTGATTCCGGCGCCGGTCCACGTGCCCGGGCTCGTCGTCAGTGTCTGCCCGACGACCGCGGAACCGACGATCGTCGGCGGCGCGGTGTTCGGCGGACCGGCCTGGCCGCTGATCGTCGCGGTGGCGTTGGAGGCGACGGTCAGCGAGCCGTCTGCGTTCGAGCCGGTCACGCGGACCCGCAGACGCGAGCCGACGTCGCCTGCGGCGACGACGTAGGCGGTCGTCGACGCTCCACCGATGACCGCACAGTCGGAGCCGTCCGACGCACCACCCGAGGTCGGGCACCTGACCCACTGGTACGCGAATGTCGGGTCCCCCGTCCAGGTTCCGGGGGCGGCGGTGAGCGTCTGTCCGAGGGAAGCGGTGCCCGTGATGGTCGGCTGAGCCGTGTTCGTCGGGACCGCCTGCTGGCGTGCGGACCCGACGGGCACGAGCACGGCGAGCACGGCGGCGACGACGAGCGCGATGACGGCCGTGCGACGCGTTCCGAGCCGACGCGCTCCACGAGGAATGGTCATGATCCAGCCTCCTTGTCGTTGACGGCGCTTCGATCGTCCCCGACCGCTGTGAGGAGGGTGTGAAGGGACGGTTCGGAGCAGCGCTCCACGAAGTCGCACCTCACCTTCGGCACCCGCCGCCCAAGCCCTGTCGGACGCGGCAGCTCATCCGTGACGACCACCCCGCAGCGTCAGGCCACGAGCTCGAGCCGGTTCCCCCAGGGGTCGTCGACGAAGAACCGCGCGGTTCCGGGAATCTCTGCCGAATCGGCCCAGCGGACGGCGAATCCGCCCGCTTCGAGGCGGGCAGCGAGCCCCTCGAGCTCGCGAGACGTCGAGACTCGGAAGGCCGGATGCGCCTTCTCCGCGGGCACGAATGCGTCTGCCACCCCGATGTGCAACTCGTGGGCGCCAACGCGAAACCACACTCCGCCGCGCGCGGCGAGCAACGGCGGCTTCGTGAGCTCCTCGAGACCGAGCAGCGAGCCGTAGAACCGGCGCGCCGCCTCCTCACAACCCGCGGGCGCGGCGACCTGGACGTGGTCGAGCCCGGAGATCGGCCCGCTCACAGCGAGAAGCTCGGCGTTCCGCGTGACCCCGGGCCGGAAAAGCGAACCCGCTTCTCCAGGTGGGTGCCCTGCCGGATTCCAGTAACACCGTCCTCCGGACGCAGGCTCCCTTCGTGTCGTCGTTGGTTCACGTAGAGAGCCCGAGGCCACGCGCAACGTCGAGCTTCACACAGTCTACTCGCCTTTCCGCACGCGGTCAGCCCGGCGTCGCGTAGCGCCAGTCGATCGCCTGCGTCCCGTCGAGCCCCACGAGCGTTGCCAGCGCCGGGGTCAGCTCGAACTGCCTCCCCGTGGCCGTGAGCTCGTTGTCGATCACCTCGGTGAGCACCATCTCGCCGCCGTAGCGGATGAGGATCTTCGCGCCGCACGGCAGCACCGGGTGCGTGACACCGAGCGAGCGCTGCGTCAGGACGAGCCCGCAACTCGTCCGTTCGGCATCGACGCCCGGCGCCCGCGGCGCAGCGAGCGCCTCGTACCAGCCGCCGCCCGCCGCCACGGCCCCGGTCGGCGCCGCCACGGGTTCGGCCTTCCGCTGCTCGACCACCGCGACCGCGATGAGACCGGCGAGCAGGGCCACCGCGGCGAGCGACAGCAGACGCTGGACGACGCGCGCGCTCAGCCGGGCTCCTCCGGCGCGACGACCGTGAGGCCGAGCTCGTCGAGCTGCGTCTGCGTGATCTCGCTCGGCGCCCCTGACATCGGGTCGAGCCCGGCCTGGTTCTTCGGGAAGGCGATCACGTCGCGCAGATTCGGCTCGCCGGCGAGGACCATCGTCATGCGATCGATGCCGAGCGCGATCCCGCCGTGCGGCGGGGCGCCCATGGCCAGCGCGTCGAGGAGGAAGCCGAACTGTGCCCGCTGCTCCACCTCGGACAGCGCGAGCAGGTCGAAGACGCGCGACTGGATGTCCGGCTCGTGGATCCGGAACGACCCGCCGCCGAGCTCGTTGCCGTTCACGATGATGTCGTAGGCGTAGGCGAGCGCGTCGCGCGGACTCTCGTCGAAGCGCTCGCGCCACTCGTCCGTCGGGCGGGTGAACGGGTGATGCACCGCCGTCCAGCGCTGCTCGTCCTCGTCCCACTCGAACATCGGGAAGTCGGTCACCCAGAGGAAGGTGAACGCCGCATCGTCGATCAGGCCGAGCTCGCGACCGAGGTGGAGCCGCAGGTGGCCGAGGACGCGCGAGGTCGCCTCCCAGGTGTCGGCGGCGAAGAGGAGCGTCTCCCCGGCCTTCGGCGCCAGGGCTTCGAGCTCCCGCTCGGAGAGGAACTTCGCGATCGGGGAGCGGAGCTCGCCGCTCTCGTCCCGGACGACGTACGCGAGACCCTTCGCGCCGCGCTCCTTCGCGAGCTCCTCGAGCGTGCCGAGCTCGGCGCGCGAGTAGGTCCGCGGCACGCGCAGGAACCGGACGGCCTCCGCGCCGGCGAAGACGCCGAACTCGGAGCCGCGCGTCACCTCCGTCGCGTCCTCGAGCTCGAGGCCGAAGCGCGTGTCGGGCTTGTCAGAGCCGTAGCGCCGGTCTGCTTCTGCGAAGGTCATTCTCGGCCACGGCGCGGAGATCTCGACACCGAGGCACTCGAGCCAGATCGCGGCGAACATCTCTTCCATCAGCCGGAACAGCACCTCGCGGTCGGGGAAGCTCATCTCGACGTCGAGCTGAGTCAGCTCCTGCACCCGATCGGCACGGAGATCCTCGTCGCGGAAGCAGATCGCGATCTGGTAGTAGCGGTCGAAGCCGCCGATCATGGTCAGCTGCTTCAGGGTCTGCGGGCTCTGCGGCAACGCGAAGAAGCGACCCTTGTGGAGGCGGCTCGGGACGACGAAGTCGCGGGCGCCCTCGGGGGTCGACTTGTAGAGGATCGGCGTCTGGATGTCGAGGAACCCCGCGTCCTCCATGTGGCGCCGGATGATCCCGACCATCTTCGCGCGGAGCCGGAGGTTGCGCTGCAGCTTCTCACGGCGTAGGTCGAGCCAGCGGTAGCGCAGGCGCAGCGTCTCGTCGACGTTCTCCTCGTCGAGCTGGAACGGCAGCGGCGTCGAGCGCGAGACGATCGTCAGCTTGTCGACGGCGAGCTCGACCTCACCGGTCGGCATCTTCGGGTTGACCGTCTCGGCGGATCGCGCGACGATCTGGCCGCTCGCCTGCAGGACGAACTCGTTTCGGATATCGCCTGCGAGCGCCGCCGCCTCCGGGGCACGCTCGGGGTTGATCACGAGCTGGGTGATGCCCGTCCGGTCGCGCAGGTCGACGAACACGAGGCCGCCGTGGTCGCGACGGCGCGCCGTCCAGCCGGCGAGCGTCAGCGTTCGGCCGGCATGTTCGAGCCGGGGCTCGCCGCACATCATGTCTCTCCAGCTCACGCCGAGAGCCTAGAGACGATCTCGGCGTGCTCGATCGGCTCGTCCTCACGGCCCGGCTGCCGGAGCGATGCCGTGTCCGCGCCGACCACCACGATGCGTGCCGCGCCGAGGCGTCGCGCCTGCGTCAGCTGTCCCTTGAGCGACCGGCCCGCGTAGTCGGTGTCGGCGGCGATCCCGGCCCGGCGGAGCTCGGCGAGCCAGGATGCGACACGGTCGCGCGGCGCCCCCTCGTCGAGCGCGAGGAAGGCGTCGATTCCCTTGCCGGCGGGCGCTTCCACACCCTCCTCTTCCATGGCGATCAGGAGCCGCTCGATGCCGGCGCCGAAGCCGATCCCCGGGGTCGGAGGGCCGCCGATCTCCTCGACGAGGTAGTCGTAGCGCCCGCCCCCGGTGATGGTCGAGTTCTGGTTCTCGGTCGGGCCGATGAACTCGAACGTCGTCCGCGAGTAGTAGTCGAGGCCGCGCACGAGAGTCGGGACGAGCGTGTAGCGGACGCCGGTCGCGTCCAGTCCGACGCGAACCGCTGCGAAATGCGCAACGCACGCTGCGCACAGGGACTCGCCGATCTTCGGGGCCTCGTCGAGCGCCTCGCGCACCGCCGGCGGCTTGGCGAGGTAGTTGTCGAAGACGCGCAGAGGGCTCACGTCGACCTTGTCGCGCGTGTCCTGGTCGAGGCGGTCGCCGTTCTCGGCCAGCCAGGCTCGCAGTGTCTCGAGGTAGGCGGGACGACACTCGCGGCAGCCGATCGAGTTCAGCTCGAGGTGGTAGCGCGTGACGCCGAGTCGGCTGAGCAGCGTGTCGTAGAGCTGGATCAGCTCGGCGTCGATCGCCGGGTCGTCGCTCCCGAGCGCCTCCACCGATGCCTGCCAGTGCTCGCGGTACCGGCCGCGGCCGGGCGCGCCGTAGCGGTACATCGAGCCGATCGTGTAGAGCTTGACCGGCTGCGGATCGCGGTGCATGCCGTGCTCGATGTACGCGCGGCAGATCGGCGCGGTGCCCTCCGGCCGCAGCGTGAGCGAGCGGTCGGAGCGGTCCGAGAAGGTGTACATCTCCTTCTGCACGACGTCGGAGCCTGCGCCGGACGTGCGCGCGAAGAGTGCCGTATCCTCGAACACCGGCGTCACGATCCGCTGGTAGCCGTACAGCCGGCAGAGCCGCTCGATCTCCCCCGTGATGCGCTGCCACGCGGCCATCTCGGCCGGGACGACGTCGTGGGTCCCGCGTGGCCGCTCGATCTTCGGGCGGTCGCTCACCCCGCTGCCTTCCGCTCCGCGTCGCGGAGCTCGGACAGGAACGGGTTGCGAGCGAGTTCTGCGCCGAGGGTCGTCGCGGGCCCATGGCCGGGATAGACGCTCGTCTCCCGTGGGAAGCGCTCGGCGAGCGTGCCGATCGAGGCGAGCAGCGTCGGCCAGTCGCCGCCCGGGAGATCGGTGCGACCGACCGAGCCCGCGAAGAGCACGTCGCCCGAGAGAAGCGCACCGTCGACCGCGTAGGCCAGATGCCCCGGCGAATGCCCCGGCACGGCGACCACGTCGAGATGCACCCCCGCCAGCTCGAGCGACTCGCCCCCTTCGAGGAGCACGTCGGCGGTCCATGGCCTGACGTGGATGCCGGGCGGCGTGAACGCGTCCGGTGTTTCGAGCAGCGCGCGCTCCCCGGCCGGTGCGTAGACCGGTGCGCCGGTGCCCACGGCGAGCTCGGCCAGGCCGAGGATGTGGTCGAAGTGGCCGTGCGTGACGAGGATCGCGGCACACCGCGCTCCGTCGGAGGCGAGCGCGAGCCGAATCTCCGTCGCGCCGCCGCTCGGGTCGACGACGAGTGCCTCGGAAGAGTCTCGCGCGGCCCGAACGAGGTAACAGTTCGTCTCGAGCGGACCGAGCGGCAGCTGGTCGACCACGGCGGGCACGACGCGAGTCTACGGACGCTCGGAGGTTTCGCTGCGCGCCGAGGCGCGATACGGTTGCGCCGTGCAGAGCTGGGACATCACCACGATCGAGGCCCCCGGCGGCACGGTCGACCCGGCTGTCCTCACGACCGACGACGGGGCGCGCGCGATCGCAATCCGCCTCGAGGCCGGCCAGACGATGAGCGACCACCAGGTGCGTGAGCGTGCGTGGGTCGTCGTCGTCGAGGGCCGTGCGGAGATCCGCTGCGGGGACGAGGTCGTGGACGGCGGCGTGGGCACTCTCGTGACGTTCGAGCCGGGC
>DASUZN010000135.1:0-8112 GCA_036376855.1 Gaiella sp.
ACGGTGGGATCGCCCGCCGCGTACGTCAACGCCGTGATCGACGCGCTCTGGCACGCGGGCGTGAAGAACATCGACATGCCGCTGACGCCCGACAAGGTGTGGGGAGCGATGCACGAGGCGGGGATCGCCGAGTGACGGAGCCTTCGTCGAGGCTCGATCGCAGCGCCGTGCTCGTCGAGGCGGGACGACTTGCGGCGGAGGGGCGGCCGTTCGTCCTGGCGACGGTCGCGTCGGTCCGACGACCGGCCTCGGCGCGGATCGGCGACCGGGGCATCGTCACCGCCGACGGCAGGCTCGTCGGCTGGGTCGGCGGCGCGTGCTCGGAGCCGGCGGTCGTCCGGGAGGCGCTGCACGCCCTTGCGGAGGGCACGACCCGGCTGCTTCGCATCTGCCCGCCGGGAAGCTCCGCCGGAGAGGAGGGCGTCGTCGTGGCCGAGAGCTCCTGCGCGTCGGAGGGGACGGTCGAGGTGCTGATCGAGCCGCAGCTGCCGCAGCCGCTGCTCGCAGTCGTCGGCGACAGCCCGGCGGCTGTCACCCTCCGCGACCTCGCTGCGGCAATCGGGTGGCGCGTGACGACCGACCTCACGGCCGGGGCCGAGGCCGTCGTCGTCGCGACGATGGGCAGGGGCGATACCGAGGCGCTCGACGCCGCGCTGGCGACCCCGGCGGGCTACGTCGGGCTGGTCGCGAGCGCGAAGCGGGCCGGTGTGGAGCTCGCGGCGCTGCGCGAGCGCGGCCTCGACGAGGAGGCAGTCGCACGCGTGCGCAGCCCGGCCGGGCTCGACCTCGGCCCGCTGACCCAGCCGGAGATCGCGGTCGCCGTGCTCGCGGAGCTCGTCGCGTGGCGCCACGACCGTGGCCCACTCGGGGAGCTGCCCGTCGAGGCGGTCGACCCCGTCTGCGGCATGACTGTGGCGGTGGGGCAGGACACGCCGAGCGTCGAGCACGAGGGTACGACGTACTGGTTCTGCTGCCCCGGCTGCCGCGGGCGGTTCGCCCGCAACCCCGAGAAGTTCCTCGCCTCCGCCTGACGCACGGACGATCCGCGAGTTCCCGGATGCGACCGAGAGTGGAGGTCCGCTTCAGTGGAGCGCATGGCGCGCACGTGCCGAGCGTGTACGACGCGGACGGCCGGGGTCTCGACGATCGCGGCAGGCGTCGGGCTGGTCGGGCTCGGGCTCTGGGCGCGGCGCGACGTGCGACGCGGGCTCGCGCGGGAGCGGATCGTCGCTCCGTCCGACGCGCCGGTCGTCGACGCCGCCGCGGCCCGCTCGCTGGCCGAGACGATCCGCGAGGCGACGCTGTCTTCGACCGGAGGAGCGACGTACGGCCAGACGCCGGGATACGTGGACGGCGAGGGCCGCCCAACGGCCGACAGGGCGCTCGCCGCGACCGACACGCTCACCGGCGCGCCGGTCGAGAATCCGGACGTGGCGCTCTGGGTGAAGTCGACGGCGCTCCAGACGGCGCTGATGCAGGCCTACCTCGCCCAGCGCGTGGCCGAGCTGACGGCAGGGCTCGGAGTGGTGCTGGTCGGCGTCGGCGCAGGCCTCGCTGCGGTGCCGCGCCGCTGATCCCGCCGCGAGCTTCGCGCCGCGCGGATCCTCGGTTCGACCGCGGGGCTCGGCTGCGACCGGGACGAACCGCCCATGGTTGACTGACGCACGTGACGGGCACGTCGGGCCTGGAGCGGCGTCGGGCCCGAGAGGGACAGCTCGCGATCCTCGTCGCCGCCGTGGCGTGGTCGACCGCGGGGCTCGCGCAGCGAGAGCTGGACGCGGATCCTGCGACCCAGGTCGCCGGCCGCGCGGTCTTCGCGGGGCTCGCGCTCTTCGCCGTCGTGCTCGCGACGGAGCGAAGCGGCACGTTCCGCGCGTTTCGTCGCATGGGCCGCTCCGGGCTCGCACTGGCCGTGTTCCTCGCTATCTCGTCGGGCGCGTTCCTGCTCGCGCTGAACTACACGACCGTCGCGAACGTGCTCTTCATGCAGGCGGCGGCGCCGATGATGGCCGCGCTGCTCGGCTGGGTGCTCCTCTCCGAGCCGGTCGACGGCAGGACGTGGGTGGCCCTCGTGCTCGCAGGTGTCGGCGTGGTGCTGATGGCTGCAGGCTCGTTCGACGCCGGGGCGACCGCCGTCGTGCTGCCGCTCGTCGTGACGGCCGCGTTCGCGGCCGTGATCGTGATCGCGCGCCATCGCCGCGAGGTGTCGATGATGCCGGCGACCTGCGCGTCCCAGGTGCTGGTCGTCGCGGCCTGTCTCCCGTTTCTCTCTCTCGGCTCGGCGAGCCGGAGCGACTGGGCGATCCTCGCCGCGCTCGGCGTCGGTCAGATGGGGCTCGGCCTCGCGTTCCTGACGATCGGCGCCCGGCTGATCCCGCCCGCCCAGGTGGCGATCATCTCCCTGCTCGAGGTCGTCCTCGGGCCGCTCTGGGTCTGGCTCGCCTACGACGAGCGCCCAGCTGCGGCGACGGTCGCGGGTGGGGCGATCGTCGTCGTCGCGGTCGTCGTGCAGGCGGTCGGCGTGCCCGGCTCACGTGCCGCCACGAGCGAAGCGCACGTCTGAGGACGCGCTCTCAGCAGATTCCAAGGAGGGTCACAGCCGCCTCACGGCGGCCGCCGGTTCCGTTCATAGCTCCACCCGAGACGAAGGAGAGCAGAGCGAGAGTCGGCGCTCTGGTTCGGCCGGCTTCCCTGACCCGCGGACGACGCGGCCCGGCGCCATCCCGCCGGGCCGCTTCACTGCTCCGGCGCGGGCAGGACCTTGCCGGGGTTCATGATCCCGTTCGGGTCGAAGACCCGCTTCACGCCCTGCATCAGCGGCACGAGGTCGCCGTGCTCGCGCTCGAGCGCGTGGATCTTGCCGACGCCGATCCCGTGCTCCCCGGTGCACGTCCCGCCGCGCGCGAGAGCATCCGTGACGAGCGCCTCGATCAGCTCGTCGGAGGCGCGCACCTCGGCGGCGTCGTCGGGATCGACCATCAGCGACAGGTGGACGTTGCCGTCGCCCGCGTGGCCGACGATCCCGGCGACGAGGCCGCGACGCTCGAGCTCGGCCCGTGCGAACGCGACCGCGCCGGCGAGCTCCGAGAGCGGGACGCAGACGTCGGTCGAGCGGTGCCGTTTTCCCGGCGCGGCGGCCGCCACGGCGTATGCGGACGCGTGTCGGGCTGCCCAGAGGCGCGAGCGCGCAGTCGGGTCGCGCTCCACGACGATGTCGAGCGACCCCTCCGACTCCGCGATCGCAGTCACGAGCTCGAGGTCGGACGTGACGGTGGCGGCGCTCCCCGCCGCCTCGACGAAGAGCGACGGCCCCACGGGGAGGTCGGTCCCCTGGTGCTCGTTGAGGGTTGCGATCGTCCAGCCGTCGAGCAGCTCGGCGCGGGTGACGCCCGCCCCCGCGGCGACGATCCCCGTCGCGGCGCGGCACGCGGACTCGACGTCGGGGAACGAGAGACGCAGGACGACCGCCTGTTCGGGGATCCCCTGGAGACGCAGCGTCAGCTCGGTGATCACCCCGAGCGTCCCCTCGGAGCCGACCAGGAGCCCGAGCAGGTCGTAGCCGGCCGAGGTCTTCGGCGCCCGGCTCCCGGCGCGGACGACGCGACCGCCCGCGAGAACGGCCTCGAGCGCAAGCACGTTCGACCGCATCTTCCCGTAGCGCACCGTCGTCGTCCCGGCCGCGTTCGTCGCGGCCATGCCGCCGAGCGTCGCGTCCGCGCCGGGGTCGACCGGGAAGAAGAGGCCGTGCTCGGCCGCGGCGCGCTCGAGCGCCGTCCGCGTCACGCCGGCCTGGACTGTCGCGGTCAGGTCGGCGGGCGAGACGCCGAGGATCGCGTCCATCCGCGTCAGGTCGAGCGAGATGCCTCCGGCGACGGGGATCACGTGGCCCTCCAGGCTCGAACCGGCCGCGAACGGCGTCACCGGGACGCGGTGCCGGTCGGCGAGCGTCAGCACCGCGACGACGTCCTCGGTCGAGGTCGCGTACACGACGACGTCCGGCCGATGCGGGCGGTGGAAGGAGATGTCACCCGCGTGGAGCTCGCGCTCCGAGTCACCGGCCGAGACCCGACTCGCGTCGCCGAGCGCGTCGGCGAGCGCGGCATTGAGCTCCGCCGCGTTCATTCGGGCCGTCTCCGCCGCCTCCATCAGGGCCAGTCTGCTCGAACCACGCAGGCCCGTGCGACACTGAGCTCGTGCCCGAGGCGCAGATGCGCGAGACGAAGAACGGCCCCGTCGTCGACGGCGAGGGATGGTTCGTCGTCAACGCGCGGGACTCCCGGTGGCGCGAGCTCGGCGCCCTCGGCGCCTACTGCAACTTCGAGGGGAAGCGCCGGTTCCCGCAGCTCGGCCTCAACCTCAACGTCCTCGGGCCCGGCGAGCGGATCGGTATGTATCACCGCGAGAACGCGCAGGAGGACTTCCTCGTCCTGTCCGGCGAGTGCACGCTCGTCGTCGAGGACGAGGAGCGGCAGCTGGCCGCGTGGGACTTCTTCCACTGCCCGCCGGGGACGCCGCACATCATCGTCGCGGCCGAAGGGCAGTCGGCGGTCGTCCTCGCGGTCGGCGGACGGGGACGCGGGGTCGGCGGCGGCCTGCGGTACCTCGTGAGCGACGTCGCGGCGAGACACGGGGCGAGCGTCGCAGAGGAGACCACGGATCCGTCGACCGCCTACGCGGACGTGTACGCCGCGCTCCCGCGGTCGACCTGGGCGCCGTACCGCGACGGCTGGCTCCCGCACCTCTAGTCACTTCTCGCGCGGCTGCCACTCGAACCGGCGCATCGCCACCACCAGCCCGGCGAGCCCCCACGCGACGACGACGGCGACCGCCCCGAGGTCCGAGAAGAGCGACGTGCCGTGGAGGTACGCGGCCTGGACGAGGCGGATCAGGTACGTGAGCGGCAGCACGTCGGCCACTGCCTGGAGCACGTCGGGGTAGTCGCGCGTCGGCCCGAACGAGCCGGAGAGAAAGGCCATCGGCAGGACGACGAGGTTGACGACGGCCGAGGCGCCCTCGTCCGAGCGGATCAGCGCCGCGAGGCCGATGCCGAGCCCGGCGAACGCCGCGGCGCCGAGCAGGAGCACAGGCACGAGCGCGACCCAGCTTTCGGCGCCGGCCGCGCCGTAGAGCGTCACCCCGAGCGCGACCGTGAGCGCCATCTGCAGCAGGAACACGATCAGCGTCGAGACGAGCACCGCGGTCAGGTACGTCGCCGCGGGCAGCGGTGTCGCACGGAGCCGCTTCAGGAGACCGCCCTCGCGGCGAACGACGAGTGTGATCGCGAGCCCGGCCAGCGCGGTGTTCGCGCAGCCGTAGCCCATCATCCCGACGAGCAGCCGGTCGACGGCCGGGACGCCGTCGATCTTCCCGCTGTAGACGGCGCCGAGCAGCAGGAACAGCAGCGGCGGGAAGATGAAGATGAAGACGGCCGACTCGCGGTTCCGCCAGAAGAGCAACTGCTGCGTCCGCAGCTCGTGCCAGAAGAGCCTCACGCGCCCTCGCCCTCTGCGTCCTGCTCGTCGACGAGGTCGAGGTAGACGTCCTCGAGCGTCGGGCGGCGCACCTCGAGCCCCTCGAGCTCGCGTCCCTCGGCGACGGCGCGGGCGGTCAGGTCGGCGAGCACACGGGTCGGCTCGTGGGTCGTGATGACGACCTCGCGACCGCTCTCGCGGTAGCGGATCTCGACGTCGGGGACCGCGCCGATCAGCTCGTCCGGCGTCCCGATCCGGATGAGGGCTCCCTCCCGGATCACCGCGACGCGGTCGGCGAGCTGCTGCGCCTCGTCGAGGTAGTGGGTCGTGAGCACGATCGTCTTCCCGAGCGCGCGGAGCGAGCGGACGAGCTCCCAGGCGGTGCGACGCGCAGACGGATCGAAGCCGGTGGTCGGCTCGTCGAGGAAGACGAGCTCCGGGTCGCCGACCAAGGCGACGCCGAGGTCGAGCCGCCGCTTCTGCCCGCCCGAGAGCGTCTTTACGCGCTCACCGGCCTTGTCGGACAGCCCGGCGAGCTCGATCACCTCGTCCACGTCCCGCGGCTTCTCGTAGTAGCCCGCGAACATCGAGTGCACCTCGCGCACGGTCAGTGACGGCGGCAGCTGCGACTGCTGGAGCACGACGCCGATCCGCGCGCGGTGCGCCGCGTCGGCCTTCCACGGGTCCGCGCCGAGCACCGTGACGTCGCCGCCGTCCCGCTTGCGGTAGCCCTCGAGGATCTCGACCGTCGTGGTCTTGCCGGCGCCGTTCGGCCCGAGCAGGCCGAACACCTCGCCGGTCCGCACCTCGAAGTCGATCCCGCGGACTGCCTCGTGCCCTCCGTAGGACTTCACGAGGCCGCTGACCCGGATCGCCGGGTCGGACGTCACGGAGCCGGCTCGACGTCGAGCTGGGCCATCGCGCCGGGCGAGAAGCCCGGGTCTCTCCCCGTGGCGGCGAGCGCGATCTCGGAGCAGTCGGGCTGGTGCCCGACCGTGGCCACGGGCCCCGGCCGTTCGGTGACCACCTCGCGGAGATGAAGGATCGTCGCGCCCGGCGCAAGCCGCCGGTCGATCTCGAGCGGAGCACCCGTCGCCGCTGCGATCGCCTCGGCGGTCTGCCGCGCGCGGACGAGCGGGCTCGACAGCACGATCGCGGGTGGCTCGGGCAACGCCGCGAGCCGCTCGCCGAGCTCCTCCGCCTGCCGCCGGCCCTTCCCGGTCAGCTCGCGCGCCTCGTCGGGCTTGCCCGGCGCGGCCTTCGCGTGTCGGCAGAGATAGACGCGCACGGACGTCGAGGATAGTCGCGCCTCTCTACCGCTCGGCGCCACAACGGCTCCCGGGCTATAACCCGCGCGTGGCCTCCTACCGCTACGTCGTCGCGGACGTCTTCACCGACACACCCCTCACCGGGAACCAGCTCGCGGTCTTCACCGACGCCCGCGGCCTCGACGAGACGGCGATGCAGGCGCTCGCGCTCGAGATCGGGTTCTCCGAGACGACGTTCGTGCTGCCGCCGGAACAGGGGGGAACGGCACGGATGCGGATCTTCAACCCGCGCCACGAGATGCCGTTCGCCGGGCATCCGACGCTTGGCACGGCGTTCGTCCTCGGCGCGCCGCTGCAGCTCGGCGTGATCGCGCTCGAGACGGGTGTCGGGACCGTCCCGGTCGTGCTCGAGCGCGACGAGTCGGGGCGGATCGTCTTCGGCCGGATGCAGCAGCCCGTGCCGCGCGTGGAGGCCGTCGGGTCACCCGAGGAGGTGCTCTCGTCGGTCGGCGCCGAGCGCTCGCTCCTTCCGATCGAGCTCTACGACAACGGCGCCCGGCACATCGTCGTGACACTCGAGGAACGCGAGCTGGCCGGGCTCAGGCCCGACAGCGAGGCGATCGGGGCCTTCGGCGTGACGGGCGTCAACTGCGTCGCCCGCGACGGATCGTCATGGCGGAGCAGGATGTTCTGGGAGCACGGCGAGGATCCCGCGACGGGCTCGGCCGCCGGCCCGATCGCGTGCCACCTCGCACGTCACGGCCTCGTCGGCTGGGGCGAGGAGATCGTCATCACCCAGGGCGTGGAGATGGGCCGGCCCTCCGCCCTCCACGCGCGTGCGGAGGGCGGAGACGGCCTGATCGACGCGGTCGAGGTCGGCGGCAGCGCCGTCGTCGTCGCCCGCGGCGAGTTCCGGTTCTGACCGGGCTCAGCCTCCGAACTTCGCGGCCAGCTGGCCGAGCTCGTCGTCGGAC
The DNA here is from genome assembly GCA_036376855.1 of Gaiella sp. GTDB lineage: Bacteria > Actinomycetota > Thermoleophilia > Gaiellales > Gaiellaceae > Gaiella. The sequence goes on from DASUZN010000135.1 coordinate 7,714, forward strand.
GGCACCTGGCCGCCCGGCGTCAGGCCGCTGACCACCTGCGGCACGACCTGTGCGAGCACGTCCGCCGCCTCGTCCTCGGAGATCCCGGCCTGCTCGGCGACCTGCCTCACCGCATCGTCGCCGATAACGCCCCGGATCTCCTGACCGCTGATGGACTGGTTGTCGCCGGTGCCGACCCACGAGTCGGCCTGCGCGCTGAGCCCGCTCGCCTGGGCATTCTGGACGAGCTTGGAGAGACCACCGCCCTTGAGCAGGTTCCCGAGCAGCGGCGCGAGCACCGCCGCCAGAGCCCCGAGGTTCATCCCGCTCGCCTTCGTCCCCGCGCTGCCGGCGGAACCGCCGCCGAGGAGCCCGCCGAGGATGTCCTGCAGGCCCCCGCCCCCACCGCCCGAGGAGGAG
>DASUZN010000136.1:0-13591 GCA_036376855.1 Gaiella sp.
GAGAGCACGAACACGGCGCTGGGCGAGGCCCTTTCCCCGTAAGGCGAGCCGAACGGCTGCGGCGCTCGTCGAGCGAGCCGTACAGTGGGTGTGCCCAGATCGAGCGAGGAGGCAGTCGAACATGAGCGAAGCAGCGGAGAAGGCGATCCTGGCAGGCGGATGCTTCTGGGGAATGCAGGACCTCTTCCGAAAGCAGCCCGGTGTTCTCTCGACGAGGGTGGGGTACGCGGGCGGCGACGTCGCCAACGCCACCTACCGCAACCACGGCACCCACGCCGAGGCGATCGAGATCGTCTTCGATCCCGAGCGGACGTCGTATCGCCAACTCCTCGAGTTCTTCTTCCAGATCCACGACCCGACGACGGTGAACCGCCAGGGCAACGACGTGGGAACGAGCTACCGCTCGGCGATCCTCTACGGCGACGACGAGCAGCGGCACGTCGCCGAGGACACCATCGCAGCCGTCGACTCGTCAGGGCTGTGGCCGGGGAAGGTCGTGACGGAGGTGGTACCGGCGGGGGCGTTCTGGGAGGCCGAGCCCGAGCATCAGGACTACCTCGAGCGGTACCCGAACGGCTACACCTGCCACTTCGTGCGACCGGCGTGGGCCTTGCCCACCGGGGTCGAGACAAGGGCGGGGTAGGCCGCGAGCGGAGAGCTCGCCGCGCAACCCAGCGGCTCCTGCGGGCTTCGGCGCCACGGCGTGACCTGCACTTCGCCGGCAGCGGCGTCTCGTTGAGCTAGGAGGCGCGCGCGACCGGCGCGCTAGCCCCCGACGCCGCGGCCCGAGCCGCCGGAGCCGCTCGTCAGCCGCTGGGCGACCCACACCGGGATCGCCGAGACGACGATCACGACCAGCGCAATCACGTTGACGATCGGCAGGTTCTGGCCCTGGCGGATGAAGCCGAAGAGGAGCAGCGGCAGCGTGTTCTGCGCGCCCGCGGTGAAGTAGGTGACGACGATTTCGTCCCACGAGAGCGCGAACGCGAGGAGGCCGCCGGCGACGAGTGCGGTGCCGACGGTCGGCAGCGTCACGTAGCGGAACGTCTGGAATCCGTTCGCACCGAGGTCGGCCGAGGCCTCGAAGAACGACCCCGACGTCCGTCGTAGCCGCGCCAGCATGTTGTTGTAGACGACCACGACGCAGAAGGTCGCGTGCCCGATGACGATCGTCCAGATCGAGAAGCTCACGCCCCAGAGGACGAAGAACGAGTTGAGCGCGAGCCCGGTGATGATCCCGGGCAGCGCGATCGGCAGCACGAAGAGGAACGAGATCGAGTCGCGTCCGAAGAATCGCGAGCGGGCGAGCCCGAACGCGGCGAGCGACCCGAGCACGAGCGCGACGGCGGTCGCGAGGAGGCCGGCGCGGAGCGACAGCCAGAGCGCCGTCCGCACCTCTTCGTCGTTCCACGCCTCGTGGAACCACTTCGTCGTGAAGCCGGGGATCGGCCAGCTCTGGATGTTCGACGAGTTGAAGGCGTAGACCGCCATGATCAGGAGCGGGATCCAGAGGAACGCGACGATCAGCGCTCCCCACGCCCACAGCCCGATCCGTGTGGCGCGGGTCTCCATCAGAGCGACTCGAACGCCCCGAGGCGCTTCATGAGGACGAGGTAGACGGCCATGATCGCGAGCGGCACCGTCGCGAACGCGGCGGCAAACGGGGCGTTGTTGGCGAGGCCGAGGTTCTCGAAGACGACCGTCCCGATCAGCGACGAGCCGGGGCCCCCGACGAGCGACGGCGCGATGTAGTCGCCGAGCGTCAGCGAGAACGTGAAGATCGACCCCGCCGCCAGACCGGGCACCGCGAGCGGCAGGATCACCCGCCGCAGCGTTGTCGGGCCGTGCGCGCCGAGGTCGGCAGACGCCTCCAGATACGACTGGGGCACGCGCTCGAGCGCGGCGTAGACGGGCAGCACCATGAACGGGAACCAGATGTACGTGAACACGATCCACATCGCCCAGTTCGTGTAGGCGATGTTCAGGTCCGGCAGGCCGACCAGGTTCAGAAGCCAGTTCAGCGCGCCGTCGGGATTCAGGATGAGACGCCACGAGTAGACGCGCACGAGGTAGCTGACCCACAGCGGCAGCACCGTGGCGACGAGGAGGATCACCCGAAGGCGCGGTCCGGCGATCCGGACCATGAAGTACGCGTACGGGAACGCGAGCACCATGCACGTGAGCGTCACCGCCGTCGCCATGCCGACCGTGCGCAGGATGATCGTGGGGTACGGCGCGTCCGCGATCGCACGGAAGTTGTCGAGGTTCCACGAGTGGATGACCTTCCCGGTGAAGGAGTCCGTCGTCCAGAAGCCCTGGATCAGCAGCGCCAGCAGCGCTGCGACGTACACGAAGACGAACGCGGCGACCGGCGCGGAGATCTGCCCGAGGGTCTTGAGCCGCGGCCTGCGCCACGAGAACCGCGACAGGGCGCGGAGGGCTCCCCCGGCGGGGGAGCCCTCCTGGAGCCGTGCGGGGTCGGCCGCCACCGGGCGGGGTCTACCCCTTGACCTGGGTCCAGGCCGTGGTCCAGGCCCTGAGGTCCATGCAGTTCTTCCGCCCGTTGCCGCAGTCGGCGATGGGCGTCTTCCAGAACTTGATCGACCGGTAGAAGCTCTCCGGGGCGTTGGCGGAGTACTGCGCGCACGAGCCCTTCGAGAGCGAGTCCATGATCTTGCAGGCCTTCTTGTTGACCGGCGTCTCGCCGAAGTAGATCGCCTGCTGCGCCTGCGGCTTCGGCGTCGAGATGTACTGCATCCACATGTAGGCGCAGTTCGGGTGCTTGGCCTTCGACGACAGCATCCACGTGTCGAGCCAGCCGGTGACCCCCTCCTTGGGGATCGACGACGCGACCGGCACCTTCGCCGCCTTGAGGGTGTTGACCTGGTAGGGCCACGACGCGCCGATCGTCGAGCCGCCGTTCTTGAACAGGTCGATCTGGTCGGAGGCGAGCCCCCAGTACTTCTTGACGAGCGGCCGCTGCGACTTGAGCAGCGCGACGGCGGCGTCGAGCTGGGCCTTCGTCAGCTCGTAGGGGTCCTTGATCCCGAGCGCGGGCTTCGTCTTCGAGAGATAGAGCGCCGCGTCGGCGATCTGGATCGGGTTGTCAGGGATCGTGATCTTGCCCTTGTTCGCGGGCGAATAGACCGCGCTCCAGCTCGTCGGCTTCCTCGGGAACGACTTCGTGTTGTACATCAGCACGTTCGGCCCGAACTGGAGCGAGACGCCGTAGTGCTTGCCGTCGACCGTGTTGTTCGCCGGCGACTGGAACGCCTTGAAGAAGTCCTTGGTGGCCGGGACGAGCTTGACGTTGACCTCCTGCACCGCGCCCGCGTAGATCAGCCGGAGGCTCGCGTCGCCGGAGGCCGAGACCATGTCGTACTGGCCGCCGCCGCCGGACGTCATCAGGTTGAACATGTCGTTCGAGCTCCCCGCGTACTTCGCGGTCACCTTGCAGCCCGTCTGCTTCTCGAATGGAGCGACCCACTGCTTCTCGGTGTACCCCTCCCACGCGACCAGCGTGAGCGCGCCCTCACCCTTCCCGACCGACGTCGGGACGGCGTTGCTCTTCGAAACGCCCGCCGCCGGAACGGCGATCGCCGCGACGAACGCCGCGAACACGACGTGCACGAAGCGAATCCGCTTCACGTTCTCTCCTCCTCGATTGCGAACTCCACGTCGGGCCGCCACTGCAACCGGACGCGCCTGCCCTCCATGCGATCGATGTCCTCCGATCTCGTCTCCAGGTTCTGCTGCACCACCGTCAGCTCGCCGCCCTCGTCGAGCGCGACGACGAACTTCGTCGACGGCCCGAGATAGGCCGTCGCGCGCACCGTGCCCGGCTCCCCTTCCCCGGCCTCGGACGACAGCAGACGGATCTTCTCCGGGCGCACGGTGAACGTCCTCCCACCACGCTCCAGGATGTTGGACGTGCCGATGAACCCCGCCACGAACGTCGTCGCCGGGTGCTCGTACATCTCTGCCGGCGAGCCGGTCTGCTCGATCCGGCCCTGGTTGAAGACCGCGATCCGGTCGCTCATCGTGAGCGCCTCTTCCTGGTCGTGCGTGACGTAGACGAACGTCATCCCGAGCTCCTGCTGGAGCTGCTTGAGCTCGATCTGCAGCTCCTGACGGAGCTTCAGGTCGAGCGCGCCGAGTGGCTCGTCGAGGAGCAGCGCCTTCGGGGTGTTGACGATCGCGCGGGCGAGCGCGACGCGCTGCCGCTGACCCCCCGAAAGCTGACCGGGCTTGCGCGCGCCGTACCCGTCGAGCCGCACGCGGGCCAGCGCGTCGCTCGCCTTGGCGCGGCGCTCGGCCTTTCCGACCTTCCGCACCCGCAGGCCGTACTCCACGTTCTGCTGCACCGTCATGTGCGGGAACAGCGCGTAGTCCTGGAAGACGGTGTTCACCGGACGGTCGAACGGTGGCCGTCCGGAGACGTCCGTCCCCCCGAGCTCGATCCGGCCCTCGTCCGGCCGCTCGAAGCCGGCGATCATCCGCAGCGTCGTCGTCTTGCCCGAGCCCGACGGGCCGAGCATCGTGAAGAACTCGCCGCGCGCGATCTCGAGGTCGACCCCGTCGACGGCGGCGACCTCGCCGTATCGCTTCCGCACCCCGACGATGCGGATATCGATGTCGGCGCCGGTACTACCCATCGACGGCTGAGACAGACTCCACCAGCAGGGCCAGGCCCTCCTCGAGCTCCTCGTCGGAGATCGTCAGGGCTGGGAGTAGCCGGATCACGTTGCCGTAGAGGCCGCACGCCAGTAGGAGCAAGCCGCGCTCGAACGCCGCGTCGACGATCGCCTTTGCACGGTCGGGCGTGCGCTCGGCCAGCTCGAACGCGATCATCGGGCCGAGGCCCCGCACGTCGCCGATCTCGGGCCGGGCTGCGGCGAGCGCGTCGAGCCGTGCGCGCAGTGTCTCGCCGAGCCGCGTCGCGGCCGCGAGGAGCTCCGGCTCGCGGACCGCCTCGAGCACGGCGACGGCCGCGGCACAGGCGAGCGGGTTGCCGCCGAACGTGCCGCCGAGCCCGCCCGCCGGGACGGCGTCCATCAGCTCGGCGCGGCCGGTTACCGCGGCCAGCGGCAGCCCGCCGCCGATCGACTTGCCCGAGACGAGCAGGTCGGGCTCGACCCCGTCGTAGTGCTCGATCGCCCACATCTTCCCCGTCCGCCCGACGCCGGACTGGACCTCGTCGTCGACGTAGAGGATCCCGTGCTCGGCGCATAGCTCGGCGAGGCGCCCCGGGTAGTCCGGCGGCATCGGCACGAAGCCGCCCTCGCCCTGGACCGGCTCGAGGAGCACGCAGGCCACGGTCTGCGGGTCGACCTCCGACTTGAAGAGCTTCTTCATGCCCGCGATCGCGTCGTCGGTCGTGACGCCGCGGTAGGGGTACGGCGCGGGGGCTCGGTACACCTCCGGCGCGAACGGCCCGAACCCGGCCTTGTAGGGGTGCACCTTGCTGGTCATCGTCATCGTCAGCAGCGTGCGGCCGTGGAAGGCGTTGTCGAAGACCACGACCGCCGGCCTACCGGTGGCCGCCCGGGCGATCTTGACCGCGTTCTCGTTCGCCTCGGCACCGGAGTTGACGAGGATCGACTTCTGTTCGGCTCCAACGCACGGCGAGAGCTCCGCGAGCAGCCGGCAGGTGTCCACGTAGGGCTCGTAGACCCCGACCATGAAGCACTGGTGCAGATACTGGTCGACCTGGTGGTGGATCGCGTCGACGACCGGCGCGAACCGGTGTCCCGTGTTCTGGCACCCGATCCCGCCGGCGAAGTCCATGAACACCCGGCCGTCGACGTCGGTCACGCGCGCACCGTCCGCGCCTGCGACGACGAGGCGCGGCGTCGACACGCCGCCACTCACGTACCGCGCGCGGTCTGCGAGGACCTGCTCGTGGGTGCGATGCTCCGTCGCGTGCATGCGCGCGAGTATGCACATCGCGACAGAACCTCGCAACGCGGGGCAGGGCAGCGAATCGACCACGCAATGCGCAGAATCCGATGGACGTCGCGCCTCTCGCGCAACGTGCGGTTGCGACCGCGAAGCGGGCGCCTTCAGGGACGTGCCCCGCCGCAGGCGGGGATCCGAGCGCGGGATCTCGCTTCTGCGAGATCCCGCTTGCGACAAGGGCTGGGCCGGTGCGGTTTGCCACACCACGCAGTCCCAGGACGTCTGACACGATACGGCCATGGACAGCAGCCCGACGATCCTCATCGTCGACGACCACCCGAGCTTCAGGCGCTGCGCGCGTGTGCTCCTCGAGGAGGACGGCTTCGCGGTCGTCGGCGAGGCCGAGGACGGCGCCGACGCGCTCTCCGCGATCGATCGGCTGCACCCGGACGTCGTCCTGCTGGACGTGCAACTTCCGGACATGGACGGCTTCGCGGTCCTGGAGCAGCTGGACGGCCCGGCCCGGCCGCAGGTGGTGCTCGTCTCGAGCCGGGAGGCGTCCGACTACAACGGCCTGATCCGCTCGAGCGGGGCCCGCGGTTTCATCGCGAAGGCCGAGCTGACAGGCGCCGCTGTTCGCTTCCTCCTGCGGTGACGCGCGGCCGGCTCGCGGCCGCGGTTCTCGTAGGCACGGCGCTCTACGCCGTCGCCATCTACCTCGTCGTGACAGCCGACCTCGGCGAGCCGCGCGCGCTGATCACGATGGTGACGGTCGCGGGACTGATCTTCAGCGTCGCCGGGACGATCGCGGCGATCCAGCGACCGGATAACCGGACAGGGGCCCAGATGCTCGCGGTCGGGCTGCTCTGGTCCGTGGGTGCGCTGCAGCTGGCCGACAGGCCGCTCGTCTTCACGATCGGCTACCTCCTTTCGAACCTCGCGTGGGTCGCGTTCGCGCACCTGATCCTCTCGTATCCCGGCGGGCGGCTCCGTCCGGGGGACGAGTGGATCGTGTGGGCCGTCCTCGCGATCGTCACGCTCGGCCCCCTCGCGATCTCGCTGTTCGACCCGTCGCCGATCCCGGGCTGTGACGACTGTCCCGAGAGTGCGTTCCTCGTGACCGAGAGCGCCACTCTCGCACGGTCCGCGGGCTTCGTCCTCGGAATCGCGGCCGCGGCGATCGCCACGGTCGTGTTCATCCGGCTGATCCGGCGCTTCCGCGCCGCCTCGCCGCCGCTCCGCCGAGCGATCGGCCCCGTGTACTTCTTCACGCTGATCGCGCTGATCGGCCTCGTGACCTCGAACCTCGCCTGGACATTCGACGAGAACGCCGGACTCGCGATCGAGATCGCCGCGCTGGCGGCGCTCGCGCTGATGCCGGTCGCGTTCCTCGCAGGGATCCTCCGCACGCGGCTCCAACGCGCCGGGATCGCCGATCTCGTCATCGCGCTCGGCAACGGCCGGCCGCTCCGCGACGCGCTCGCCGACGCGCTCGGCGACCCGTCGCTCGGCCTCGCCTACTGGTCGTCCCAGCGCCAGGCCTGGGTCGACGAGGAGGGCCGCACCATGACCGAGCCGATCGCGCGAGGCGCTCATGCCGCGACGTTCGTCGAGAACGACGGCAAGCGCGTCGCCGCCCTGCTGCACGACCGAAGCCTGGCCGACCAGCGTCCGCTCGTCGACGCGGTCGCGGCGACGGCCGGTCTCGCGTTCGAGAAGGAGCGCCTCCAGGCTGAGCTCCGGGCGCAGTACCGCTTCCTGGAGACGATCATCGACACCGCGCCCAGCCTGCTGTCGGTGGTCGACACCGAGGGCCGGATCCGGAACTTCAACCACGCGGTCGAGATCGCGAGCGGCCTCCAGGGCCGCGCGCTCGTCGAAGGTCGGTTCTTCTGGGAGATCTTCATCGATCCGTCCGAGCGCGAGGCGATGATCGAGCGCTTCCGGGACGCGTCGCCGGACTTCGCGGCGGCCGCCTACGAGAACGTCTTCACGAACGCGCTCGGTGAGGAGCGTGTGATCGCCTGGCAGACGGCGCCGCTCGTCGACCAGAACGGGGACGTCGTGCGGATCGTCGCAGGCGGGATCGACATCACCGACCGCAAGCATCGCGAGCTCGAGCTGCAGCGGCAGTGGGACTTCGCGACGACGGTCGCGGACACGATCCCCAGCTTCATCGTCGTCACCGACCACGACGCCGTGGTCACCCGGCAGGGAGCGAACCGGGCCTTCTGCGACGTCTTCGGGCGCTCTGAGGAGGAGCTCCAGGGCACGTCGTTCCTCGATCTCGTCGCGCGCGAGGACGAGTTCGCCGCGCGTATGGCGATCGCCGGAGCTGCGAACGGCGTCCCCCAGGCGGAACGCGAGTCGCGCTGGCTCACACGCAACGGAGCCGAGCGCGTCGTCGCGTGGACCGCCACTCCGATCACGGACACGTCGGGCGACGCGCGCGTTCTCCTCTCGGGCGCGGACGTGACCGACCGCAAGCGCCAGGAGGCCGAGGTCAAGGCGTCGCGGAGCCGGATCGTGGCGGCGACGGACGCCGCTCGTCGCCGGCTCGAGCGCAACCTCCACGACGGCGCGCAGCAGCGGCTTGCTGCGCTCTCGCTCTCGCTGCGTCTGGCCGAGTCGCGGCTGCCCGGCGAGGCCGACAAGGCGCTCGAGGTCCTCGCCGGCGCGAGGGAAGAGCTCACGCAGGCGCTCGAGGAGCTCCGGGAGCTCGCGCGCGGCCTCCACCCGAACGTCCTCACGGACCGCGGTCTCGGCCCGGCGCTCGAGTCACTAGTGCTTCGCTCGCCGATCCCGGTCGAGATCGACGTGCCCGACGAGCGCTTCCCGCCGGCGATCGAAGCGGCCGCGTACTACGTCGCCGCCGAGGCGCTCGCAAACGTCGCGAAGTACGCGGACGCGACGCTCGCCGAGGTCCGTGTGGCCGAGGACGACGACGGAGCGTCGATCGTCGTCGAGGTGGTCGACGACGGGGTCGGCGGCGCCGATCCTTCACGAGGCTCCGGCCTCGAGGGACTCGTCGACCGCGTCGAGTCGCTGGACGGCACGTTCGCCGTCGAGAGCCCGCAGGGCGGCGGCACGCGCATCCGCGCGACCATCCCGACCGCGCCCCGCGTGGCGCCGCTGTAGGCGCACGGCGCTCGTGGGACGCTCGGCTCCGGATCCGTAGACTCCACCCGCATGGCCACGCTCCCGACCGGCACCGTCACCTTTCTGTTCGCCGACGTCGAAGGCTCGACGAAGCTCGTCCAGAGCGTCGGGCCGCGCTACTCCGACCTGATCGCCGACGTCCGCCGACTGCTCCGCGAAGAGATCGCCGCCAACGGAGGAGCCGAGGTCGACGCGACGGGCGACGAGCTCTCCGCCGTCTTCGGGGAGGTCGATCCCGCGCTCCGCGCTGCGATCGCCGGGCAGGGTCGGATCCGCGACCACGACTGGCCCAACGGTGCGAGCGTAAAGGTGCGCATGGGCCTCCACACCGGGGTGCCCCAGCTCGGCGAGGAGGGATACACCGGGCTCGACGTGATCCGTGCCTCGCGCATCTCCGCCGCCGGGCACGGCGGGCAGATCCTGCTCTCGTCGACCGCGGCGCCGTTCGTGTCGGGTGTCGAGACGAAGGATCTCGAAACGCACCGCCTCCAGGGGTTGCCCGACCCGGAGCGCATCCACCAGGTGATGGCCGAGGGTCTGCCGCGCGACTTCCCGCCCCTGCGCGGCACCGTCTCGCAGCTCGGCGACGCGCGGCGCGTCGTGCTCGCGGACGACTCCGTCCTGTTGCGTGAGGGCGTCGCGCGGCTGCTCGAGGAAGCGGGCTTCGAGGTCGTGGCGCAGTCGGGGACGGCAGACGACCTGCTCCGCCACGTTGCGATGCACAAGCCGGACGTTGCCGTCATCGACATCCGCATGCCGCCGACCCACACGGACGAGGGCCTCCAAGCCGCACGCGAGATCCGCGAGCGGCACCCCGGCGTCGGCGTCCTGCTCCTCTCCCAGTACGTCGAGCCGAGCTACGCGATGGCGCTGCTCGAGACGAGCGCCGAGGGCGTCGGCTACCTCCTGAAGGACAGGGTCGCGGACCTCGAGCAGTTCGGCACCGCCGTACGCCGGGTCGCCGACGGCGGATCCGCCCTCGACCCCGCAGTCGTGAGCGAGCTCGTCGGCCGGAAGCGGCGGGACGACCCGCTCGAGCAGCTCACCGCGCGCGAGCGGGAAGTGCTCGAGGCAATGGCTGAGGGCCGCTCGAACCAGGCGATCGCCGAGCGCCTCTTCGTCACCCTCCGCGCGGTGGAGAAGCACGTGACGAGCATCTTCACGAAGCTGGGCCTTCCTGCCTCGACCGACGACCACCGCCGAGTGCTCGCAGTTCTCGCGTTCCTCCGCGCCTAGCCTGTTCCCCACCCGTTCGGCACGTCCGGACGGCGTGCGGTTTGCCGAACCCCACGCGGCGGGAATGCCGAATCGTTCGGCCCTCCGCGGAGGGGCACACTCGAGCCATGGTTCGCAATTGGCTCTCACAGTCGCATTCCGGGACACGCGAGATCGCGGGCCTGGCCGTGCTCTACGGCCTCTACGAGGTGATCCGTGGAGCCGGCACCGAGAACGTGCAGGCCGCGATGCGCCACACCGACGACATCGTCGCCGTCGAGCAGTGGCTCGGTGTCTACTTCGAGCGTGCGATCCAGCAGGCGTTCGAAGGGATTCCCTACGCGCCGGCGCTCCTCGGGCTGCTCTACGTGACGCTGCATTTCGCCGGCACCGCGATCGCGCTCACGTGGATCCACCGCAAGCATCCCGACCGGTTCCCGATCGTCCGGACGACCTTCGTGATCGCGACGGCGCTCGCGCTCGTCGGATACGTCTTCTTCCCCGCGGCGCCGCCTCGCCTCGCCGAGCTCGGCTTCTCGGACACGGTGACGCACTCGACCGGGCTCGACCTGAGCTCCGACCTGCTGGGCGCGCTCTACAACCCGTTCGCCGCCGTGCCGAGCCTCCATTTCGGCTACGCGCTCATCGTCGGGGTGGCGCTCGCAGCGATCGCCGAGCGGCGTTCCGTGCGGATCCTCGGCGCGCTCTATCCGCCCGCCATGCTCCTGATCATCGTCGCGACCGGGAATCATTTCTTCGTCGACGCCGCCCTCGGCGGGCTCGCCGTCCTCGTCGGCTGGCTCGTCGCGCGGATGCTCCTCGAGTCTCCCGCCCCCCGCCGCCACACGCCGCGGGTCGCGACGAGCGCCGGCCGCGCCTGATCTCCCCCGGGCGCGGCCGGATCCGACCTGCGAGACGCGTGTGCGGCTGCCCCCCAGGCCCGGGTGTGGGCACCCGCACCCGAGTCAGCGGCCTGCCGCACGCGCAAACGCCAGTCCACCCCACCGACATCGAGCCGCGCGGGTGCGAGCGTGCGGGAACACCAACCCCGCAAGGAGAAACTCGCATGTCACCCATGAAGCGCAGCACCAACGTGGCGGCCCGGATGGGTCGCTGGAGCGCACGCCACCGCAAGACGGCGATCTTCGGCTGGCTCGCGTTCGTCGTCGCCGCCGTCGTGCTCGGCGGGGCGCTCGGCACGAAGCAGCTCGGAGACGACGACACGCTCCCCGGCGAGTCCGGGCGGGCGGCGCGGATGCTCGACGACGGGTTCAAGCAACCCGCCGGCGAGACCGTGCTCGTCCAGAGCTCGAAGGTCACAGCCGACAGCCCGGCATTCAGGGCGGCGGTCGCGGATGTCGTGCGCCGGGTCTCGGCGGTCGACGTCGTGACCAACGTGCAGAGCCCGTACGCCGCCGGCAACCGCGGTCAGATCTCGGCCGACGGTCACTCGGCGACGGTGAGCCTCGACATCCGGGGCGACGCCGACACCGCCACCGACCGGATCCAGCCGGTGATGGACGCTGTCGACGCCGCCGCCGCGGCCAATCCGGGCCTCCGGATCGAGGAGTTCGGCGTCAGCGCCGACAAGCAGCTCGACGAGAAGTTCAACCAGGATCTCGAGCGCGCAGGCCTGCTCTCGCTCCCGGTCACGATCGTGATCCTCGTGATTGCGTTCGGCGCGCTCGTGGCGGCGGGCATCCCGCTGCTCCTCGCGCTGTCGTCCGTGATGGCGACGATGGGGCTGCTCGCGATCCCGAGCCAGCTCTGGCCCGTCGACTCGAACATCAGCGCGATCGTCCTCCTGATCGGGCTCGCGGTCGGCGTCGACTACTCGATGTTCTACTTGAAGCGCGAGCGCGAAGAGCGCGCGGCGGGCAAGAGCGAGAGCGCCGCTCTCGAGGCTGCCGCCGCCACCTCGGGACGCTCGGTCCTGATCTCCGGCCTGACGGTGATGACCGCCATGGCCGGGATGTTCCTGACCGGCGACAAGACGTTCGGCTCGTTCGCGATGGCGACGATCCTCGTCGTGGCGATCGCCGTGCTCGGCTCGCTCACCGTCCTGCCGGCGCTCCTCTCGTGGCTCGGCGACCGGGTCAACAAGGCGCGCGTGCCCTTCCTCCACCGCCTCCAGCGGCCGGAGGGCGGCAGGGCCTGGGGCTGGATCCTCGACAGGGTCCTCGCTCACCCGCTCGTCTCCACGATCGGTGCGACAGCGGTTCTCGTCGCACTCGCCCTCCCCGCACTCGGGATGAAGACCGTCGTGCCGGGCGCGGAGGCGCTGCCGCAGGATCTCCCCGCCGTGCAGACGTACAATCGTCTCCAGGCGGCCTTCCCGGGCGGACAGGATCCGGCGACGGTGGTCGTCAAGGCCCCGTCGATCGACGCCCCGCAGGTGAAGACGGCGATCGCCGACCTCCAGAGGCAGGCGCTCGCCGGCGGGGAGTTCCACCAGCCCGTGACGGTCAGCGTGAACGAGGCGCGGACGGTCGCCCAGATCGACCTTCCGATCGCCGGCACCAGCACGGACGCCGCGTCGAACGCGGCGCTCGCCTCCCTGCGCGGCAGGATCGTTCCCGCGACGGTGGGCTCGGTCGACGGCGTCGAGGTCGGTGTGACCGGGACGACGGCGATCTCGAAGGACTTCGACAGCGCGATGCGCTCTACCGCGCCGCTCGTCTTTGCCTTCGTGCTCGCCTTCGCGTTCGTCCTGCTGCTCGTCTCGTTCCGCTCGATCGTCCTCGCAGTCAAGGCGATCATCCTCAACCTGCTGTCCGTTGCCGCGGCGTACGGGATCCTGGTGCTCGTGTTCCAGCACAGCTGGGCGAAGGGGATCCTCAACTTCGACTACTCCGGCGGCGTGATGGCCTTCATGCCCGTGTTCCTGTTCGTGATCCTCTTCGGGCTCTCGATGGACTACCACGTGTTCATCCTGAGCCGGATCCGGGAGGCGTACGACCGCGGGATGAAGACGGAGGACGCTGTCGCCCACGGGATCAAGACGACCGCGGGTGTCGTCACCAGCGCCGCGCTCGTGATGGTCTTCGTGTTCGGGATCTTCGCGACGCTCTCGATCGTGATGCTGAAGCAGTTCGGCGTCGGCCTCGCCGCCGCCGTCCTGATCGACGCGACGATCGTGCGAGCCGTCCTGCTCCCCGCGGCGATGACGCTGCTCGGGGACTGGAACTGGTACCTCCCCCGCTGGCTCGAGTGGCTGCCGAAGCTCGAGCACGAGCGCTCGGCGGAGGTCGGGCCCGAGCCCGAGCTCGAGCCCGCGAGACTCGCGGCCTGAACTCGACGACGTCGGGGGTCGGGAGCC
>DASUZN010000137.1:0-4027 GCA_036376855.1 Gaiella sp.
CATCCCGAACTGGACGCGCTCCTTCGCGTAGTCGACCGAGAGCTCGTACGCGGCCTGCGCGACCCCGACGGCGCCCACCGCGGTGCCGGGGCGCGTGAAGTCGAGCGTCTGCATCGCGATCTTGAACCCGTCACCCTCCTCCCCGAGGCGGTTTGCGGCGGGCACGACGACGTCCTGGAACGCCACGGCCGAGGTGTCGGTCGCGCGCTGGCCCATCTTGTCGAGGTGCTTCTCGATCGTGACGCCCTCGGCGTCCATCGGGATGACGAACGCCGTCAGGCCTCGGTGGCCCTTCGACTTGTCCGTGGAGGCGAAGCAGACGATCCACGACGCCTTGCCCGCGTTCGTGATGAACATCTTCGAGCCGTTGACGACGTAGTCATCGCCCTTTGGCACCGCCGTCGTCTGGATGCCCGAGACGTCCGACCCGGCGCCGGGCTCGGAGAGCCCGAAGCAGCCGAGGATCGGCTCCGAGACGAGCGGCGCAAGCCAGTCGCGCTTCTGCTCGTCGGTGCCGGCGATCAGGATCGGGCCTGCCGCGAGGCCGTTCGCGCCGATCGAGGTGCCGATGCCCGAGCACCCCCAGTTCAGCTCCTCGCCGACGAGCATCCCGTCGAACGCCGACAACTCGGGGCCGCCGAGCGACTCCGGGAGGTGGAGGTTCATCAACCCCAGCTCATGCGCCTTGGCGACGATGTCCGCGGGGTGCGTCTGGTGCTCGTCGTGCTCGGCCGCCTTCGGGCGGATCTCCTTCTCGGCGAACTCGCGCGCAAGTGCGCGGAGCTCTTTCTGCTCGTCGGTGAGGGCGAACGACACGCCGTTCGCGAGCCCGGTCTCGATCGTCGCCATGCGCGTGCTCCTGAACGTCGATTGACTAGTCAGTCAATCATAGCCCGTCGCCGCGACGAGGGCAAACGGCCGCTACCGCGCGTCAGTCCGGAGGCGCCATGCCCGGCAAGACACCACGTGGACGCTCGGTGGCGGAGGCGTGCGGGAGGCCGGCGGCGAGCCACGCCTCGAAGCCGCCTTCGACGTCACCCACATCCGCGTAGCCGAGGTCGACGAGCGTCGCGGCAGCAAGGCTCGACGACCACCCGTGCGCGCACAGAAGGACGAGACGCCGACCGGAATCGGCGACGTGGTCGTTGCTCCATCCCGACTCCGGGTCGACGCGCCACTCGAGCACCGTGCGCGGCAGGTGGAGCGAGCCCGGGACGATGCCGTCACGGCGGCGCTCGTCGTCGGAGCGGATGTCGACGATCAGCGCCTCGCCCGCCGACGCCGCGACCCAGGCCGTCGCGGGATCCACCCGCTGGATCAGGCTCCGCGCCTCCGCCAGGAGGTCCGCCGCCGTCTTCGTCGCCGCTCTCGCCACGACCGGCATTGTCGTGACCGCGACGAGCCGCTGTCCAGCGGCCCGCGGCTAGGATCACGGCGCCGAACGAGGAGGACACGATGGCGACCACGACCGAGACCCGTAGCGCGCTCGACCCGTACGACTTTCTCGACGTCGACGGACTGCTCGACGACGAAGAGCGGGCGATCCGCGACACCGTCCGGCAGTTCGTTCGCGAGCGCGTCCTGCCCGACGTGGGCGACTGGTTCGAGCAGGGGATCCTCCCGCGGGAGCTGTTCGGCGAGCTGGCGCGGCTGGGCCTCCTCGGGATGCACCTCGAGGGGTACGGCCTCCCCGGCGCGAGCTCGGTCGCCTACGGGATCGTCTGCCGCGAGCTCGAGGCCGGCGACGCGGGCGTGCGGAGCGCGGTGTCGGTGCAGGGGTCGCTCGCGATGTACGCGATCTGGCGCTGGGGCACCGAGGAGCAGAAGGAGCGCTGGCTTCCGGCGATGCACGCCGGCGAGGCGATCGGCTGCTTCGGCCTCACGGAGCCCGACGCCGGGTCCGATCCGGGCTCGATGCGAACGCACGCGCGCCGTGACGGCTCGGACTGGGTGCTGAACGGAGCGAAGATGTGGATCACCAACGGCACGATCGCCGACGTCGCGGTCGTCTGGGCGAGGACGGACGACGGCGCGATCCGCGGGTTTCTCGTCGAGAAGGGCGCAAAGGGATTCTCCGCGCCGGAGATCCACAAGAAGATCTCCCTGCGCGCGTCGGTGACCAGCGAGCTCGTCCTCGAAGACGTCCGCGTGCCGGCGGACGCGATGTTCCCCGACGTGACGACGCTCCGTGGCCCGCTCTCGTGCCTCAGCGAGGCGCGCTACGGGATCGTCTGGGGCGCGGTCGGGTCGGCCCGGGCCTGTTTCGAGGCCGCGGTCGAGTATGCGCGCGAGCGCATCGTGTTCGGCAAGCCCATCTCGGCCTTCCAGCTCACGCAGCAGAAGCTCGCGGAGATGGCGCTCGAGATCAACCGCGCCTCCCTCGTCGCGCTCCACCTCGGGCGAATGAAGGACGCGGGGACGCTTCGCCCGGAGCACGTCAGCCTCGGCAAGATGGGCAACGTCCGTGGCGCACTCGAGGTCTGCCGCTCTGCGCGCACGATCCTCGGCGCGAACGGCGTGACGCTCGAGTACCCGGTGATCCGCCACATGAACAACCTCGAGTCCGTGCTCACGTACGAGGGCACCCACGAGGTGCACACTCTCGTCGTCGGCCAGGCGCTGACGGGCGAGAACGCGTTCGGCCGCTCCTGACGGCGCGCCGCTGCGCCGCGCTCAGGCGGCGGGCGGGGACGAGCCTGGATGCGGCTGGAGCGCGGCTGCACGGTCTGCCTCGGACTCCGCTCTGATGAGCCGCGCGACGAGCGGGATCGCGAGCAGGATCGGGATTCCGAGCACCGGCCAGAGCGCCTGATAGCCGTCGGTCGCTTCGAGGCGGGAGCTGAGAAGGTCGATCACCCCGCCCGCGACGAGAGGCCCGATCACGAGCCCCACGCCCTTCGTCGTCGTCGCGAGCCCCGAGATCGCGCCACGCTCGTCCGGGGGCATCAACTTGAAGAGCAGCCCCCAGGCCAGCGTCATCACGGTTCCGCCCGCGATCGCGACGAGGAAGATGAGGCCGAGGTACCAGGCGTGCCATTCCCGGCCGAGACCACCCGCGACCAGGCCCGTCCCGTACACGACCGAGGCGACGATGATCACCCGCGCGAGCCCGACGCGGTCGCCGATCCGGCCGGCGACGAGCGCTGCGACGATGTAGCCGCCGGCGACCGCAGCGAGGATGTAGGTGGACGTCGAGAGCGGCTCGCCGAGCCCGACCGTCACGTAGAGGACGACAAAGGTGCGGGCGCCCGCGAACGTTCCCTCCCAGGCCGTGTTCGCCACCAGGAACGTCGCGACGTCGCGGTCCGACCGCAGGACGCGCCACGAGTGCGCGACGTACGTCCTCACGCCCTCGAAGACGCGTCCGTGGCCACCGTCCTCCGTGACGAGGAGGATCGGGACGAGGCACGCGACTGCGACGACCGCCGACGCGGCGAGGAACGGTGCCGGCCGCCAGAGGTGGAACAGGTAGCCGCCGCCGATCAGCGCGCCGCCGATCGCGATCCCGCGGAAGACGTGCTGCACGCCCTGCGCGCGCCCGAACACGTTTTCGGGGAGCACGTCGGGGTAGAGGCCGCGGTACGGCGGCTCGTAGACGTAGTAGGCGAAGAACAGGGCGCAGAGCATGAGCGCGGTCGTCCAGAGGTTCGGCATGAACGCGAGCAGCGCCAGGGCGAACGCCATCGGGCCGAGCGCGGCGGCCATGAACGGGCGGCGGCGGCCGAGCGGGGTGTGGAACGTGTCGCTCCACGGCCCGATCACGAGCGGGAGCGTGAGCGCGAAGATCCCTTCCGCCGCGAGCACCAATCCGACGAGCGTCGTCGAGTCGGTGTACCGGCCGAGGATGGGCGGCAGGTAGGCGGCGGTCGTCGTCAGCGACCACGCGAGACCGAGCGCGCCCGCCCCGAGGACGAGCGTGTCCCGCCTGGCCGCGGCGTCAGACGACGACGGTCGTCTCGCCGAGCCCGCCGAGAACGACGTCGACGATCGTGCGCTCGGCACGGGCGACCTCCTCGTCGCCGTCGGG
>DASUZN010000138.1:0-7456 GCA_036376855.1 Gaiella sp.
CCATGAACGGCGTCATCAGCTCGATCTTCGGGTTCTTCTTCGAGCGCTCGAGCATGATCTTCGAGGCGCGGAACTCCGGGCGCCGGTGCACGACCATCACCTTCGACGCGAAGCGCGTGAGGAAGTTGGCCTCCTCCATCGCGGAGTCGCCGCCGCCCACGACGACGACGACCTTGTCGCGGAAGAACGCGGCGTCGCAGGTCGCGCAGTAGGACACGCCCCGCCCCTGCAGCGTCCGCTCCGAGTCGAGCCCGAGCTGGCGGGCACTGGCGCCGGTCGCGACGATCACGGACTCCGCGAGGTACTCGTCGTCGCCGACCCAGACGCGGAACGGGCGCTGGGAGAGGTCGACGCGCGTGACGTCGTCGGTGACGAACGAGGCGCCGAAGCGCTCTGCCTGGCGGCGGAAGTCCTGCATCATCGACGGCCCCATCACACCGTCGGCGTACCCCGGGTAGTTCTCGACGTCCGAGGTGATCATCAGCTGGCCGCCCCAGTTGAACCCCTCGATCACGAGCGGCTCGAGGTTCGCGCGCGCCGCGTACAGCGCCGCCGTATAGCCGGCGGGACCGCCGCCGATCACGATCACATTCCGAACGTCAGTCACTCTCTGCACCGCTCCCAGGCTCGTTTGTCCCCTCCACTGTAGAAACGAAACAGGCGGGCGGGGTGTTCCACGTCACGCGGCGTCGGCGTCCTTCGGGACGACCTCGAGCTGGAGGGGCTGGAGCTGCGACGAGGCGTGCTCGGTGAGCGGCGCGAGATCGTCGAGCGGCGAGCGCGTCGCCGCAAGCCCTTCGAGCCGTCGCGCCGACACGAGGACGCGTGACCCGTACGAGCCGACCGCCTTGTTGTAGGCGCTGACGGCCGAGTCGAGCCCGCGGCCGACCTTCGCCAGGTGGTCCGCCATGGTGCTGAGCCGGTCGTGGAGCTCCGACGCGACCTTGAGGACGGTCTCGGCGTGCTCCGACGCGTTCTCGTTCTGCCATGCGATCCGGATCGTCCGCAGCATCACGACGATCGTGCGCGGCGTCGCGATCAACACCCCGCGCTCGTACGCGAAGCCGAAGAGCTCCGCGTCCTGCTCCTCGGCGGCGGCAAGGTAGGCGTCGCCGGGCAGGAACATGAACGTGAAGTCCGGTGACGGCGTGACGTGCGCCCAGTAGCTCTTCCGGCCGAGCTCCTGGACATGCTGCCGCACCTTCCGGGCGAACTCCGCGAGCGCGGTCGTGCGCTCCTCGTCGGTCGACGCGTTTGCGGCGCGCTCGAACGCGTCGAACGGCGCCTTCGAGTCGATCACCACG
The DNA here is from genome assembly GCA_036376855.1 of Gaiella sp. GTDB lineage: Bacteria > Actinomycetota > Thermoleophilia > Gaiellales > Gaiellaceae > Gaiella. Next base: position 1,305 of record DASUZN010000138.1, read on the forward strand.
TTCTTGCCCCCCGGCAGGTGCACGACGACGTCGGGACGGCCTCCCTGGCCGGTCGTCTGGCACGAGTAGTCGACGCCTTGCTCCATCCCGACGAACTCGAGGATCCGTTCGAGCTGGATCTCGCCCCAGCGGCCGCGCGTCTGCGTGCTGCCGAGCGCGACGGCGAGCGACCGGGCTCCCGAGGACAGCAGCTCGAGCTGAGCCGTCAGCCTGCCTCCGTCCTCGAGCCGGCGTGCCTCGGTCTCGTCGACGAGCTTGCGAAGGTCGCCGAGCCGCTGCTGGACGGGCTGAAGCGTCTTCTCGACGCGCTCGCCCGCCTGGTGGAGAAAGGCCTCCCGCGACGCGTCGAGGGTCTCCAGCGAGATGCTTCGGACGGTCTCGGGCAGCTTCTCCTCGAGCGTCTCGAGCCGCGCTGCCGCCGCCGCGGAGGCCGCGCGCGCCTCGACGAGCTCCTCACGCGAGATGTCGAGCTCTGCCCGGAGCGTCCGCTCCTGCTGGTCGAGCTCTCGGAGCAGCCGCCCACGCTCGGCGAGCGCGGGCCGCAGCACGAGCCAGCACACCGCGAAGCCCGCCAACGCTGCTCCGATGCCGACGACGATCGTCATGAGGACCAAGCAACGTAGCGCCCGGCCCGGACGGAGCCGGGGGCAGCCGCAGCTATCCTTCCGCGTCCATGCCGCCGAAGCCTCGTTCGCAGGGAACGCGCAAGCCGCCGCCCTCGAAGGGTGCTGACCGCCGGAATCTTCTCCTGTTCGGCCTCGGCGGTCTCGCGGTCGTGGCGGTGGCTGCCGTCGCGCTCGCGTTCACGGTCGGCGGCGGCAGCGGCGGCAGCGGCGGAAGCGGGGGAGACGCGCGTGCGGCGCTGGAGAGGGCGGGCTGCACCCTGAGCGCGACCCCGTCGCTCGAAGGCGTGCACTCGATCACGACGCCCTCCGGCACCTCGCCGAAGTGGGATACCGTCCCGCCGACGTCAGGCCCGCACTACGAGGTCCCCGTCGTTTACGGGATCTACGACGAGCCGGTGTACCAGGCCCAGCTCGTCCACAACCTCGAGCACGGCGCGATCGCTGTGCAGTACGGCAAGGACGTCCCCCAGGCGACGATCGACGAGCTCAAGAGCTTCGCGCAGGACCACACGCGCGGAACCGTGCTCGCGCCGTATCCCGCGCTCGGGGACAAGATCGCGCTCGGGGCGTGGGTCGTCCCCGACCCGTCCAAGCCGGACGAGGGAACCGCGTACCTCGCGAAATGCACGGAGTTCGACGAGCAGGCGTTCTCCGCCTTCTTCTCCGCCTACCAGTTCCAGGGCCCGGAGCGGTTCCCGCCCGACTCGCTCCTGCCCGGTCGCAGCTAGCCTCGCTCCCACGCGCCGGGGTGGCGGAACTGGTCAGACGCGGCCGGCTTAAAACCGGCTGTCCTTCGGGACATCTGGGTTCGACTCCCAGCCCCGGCACAGACGTGGGGGAAACCATGTTTCCCCCACGATCCCCCTTCTTCGGCGTGGTGCACGGGCCTTCCGCGCCTGGCCTCCCGGCCTCCGGCCGCCGCGCGTTACGGCACGGAGAGCCGTGCTATAGCCGAGGCTGGGGCCGGTACCCGGATACACTCACGCAGCTATGGCGAGCACAGAGCACGTCCCGTCGTTCGCCCACCTCGAGTACGACACGCCGCTCTACCGCACGGCGATCGCGCAGTTCGACCAGGCCGTTCCCCACGCGAAGGTCGACCCGGGGATCGCCGAGCGGCTTCGCCACCCGGAGCGGTCGATCATCGTCTCGTGCCCGATCAAGCTCGACGACGGAACGCGCGTCGTCTTCCCGGGGTACCGCGTCCAGCACTCGAGCGTGCTCGGCCCGACGAAGGGTGGCATTCGATACGACCCCGAGGTCTCGCTCGGCGAGTGCGCCGCGCTGGCTGTGTGGATGACGTGGAAGTGCGCGCTGCTGCGCCTGCCCTACGGCGGCGCGAAGGGCGGCGTCCGCTGCAACCCACGCGAGATGTCGCCCGTCGAGCTCGAGCGTCTCACCCGGCGGTTCACGTCGGAGCTGCTTCCGTTCATCGGGCCGCAGGAGGACATCCCCGCGCCGGACATGGCGACGAACGAGCAGACGATGGCCTGGATGATGGACACGTACTCCATGCAACGCGGCCACGCGGTGCCGGAGATCGTGACCGGCAAGCCGATTTCGATCGGCGGCTCGGTGTTCCGCCACGAGGCGACCGGCGCCGGGGTCGTGATGGTCGTCGCACGGGCCTGCGAGCGGCTCGAGTGGCGCCTGTCGGAGCAGCGCTGCGTGGTGCAGGGCTTCGGCAACGTGGGCGGGATCGCAGCGCAGGAGCTTGTCGACCGGGGCGCAACCGTGATCGGTGTCTCCGACGTCTCCGGCGGCGTGCACGACCCCGCCGGGCTCGACATCCCGACGATGAGCGCCTACGCCCGCGAGCACGGCTCGCTCGAGGGGTGGGAGACCGGTACGCGTGTCACCAACGAGGAGCTGCTCGAGCTCGAGTGCGACATCCTCGTGCTCGCGGCTCGCGAGGACCAGATCCACGGCGACAACGCCACGCGCCTTCGCTGCCGGATGATCGCCGAGGGGGCCAACGGCCCCACGTCGCTCGAGGGAGACGCGGTCCTCCGCGAGCGCGGCATCCCGATCCTCCCCGACGTGCTCACGAACGCCGGCGGCGTGACGGTTTCCTACTTCGAATGGGTTCAGGACCTCGGGCGCCTCTTCTGGGGACGGGACGAGATCCGCGCCAAGCTGGCGGAGAAGCTCAACGACGCGTTCGACCGCGTCTGGGAGATCTCGCACGATCGGGCCATCCCGATGCGCACCGCGGCGCTCGTCGGGGGGATCCGCGACGTGTCGACGGCGCTCGAGGCCCGCGGGCTCTACCCGTGAGCTCCGACCCGGCCCCCCGCGTCCGCGACGCGATGATCGCGGATCCTCGCTCGCTGCCGGCGACCGCGTCCGCCCGTGAGGCCGGCGAGGTTCTGACTCCGGTCGAGGTCCGTGCCGTGTACGTCGTCGGGCCCGACGGCGAGCTCGTCGGCGTCGTCACCCGGAAGACGCTCGTCGCGCGGGTCGTCGCCGAAGGTCGTGATCCGTCGGCGACGCACGTCGGTGAGCTTGCGGAGGCGCCCTACTACACGATCGACGCGGACACACCCCTCGACGACGCATTCCGGTTCATCGAGGAGCGAGACGCCGAGCGCGTGCCCGTCGTGGACGACGGCCGCCTCGTCGGCGTGATCTCGCGCGCCGTCCTGCAGCGGCGGCTCGCCGAGGACGAGGAGCCGGTATCGCCCGACGCAGACGTGGACGCCGAAGATCCGTAGTTCCTACGGAATGGGGCGGCGGAGGATTCCGGTGCGCCGTCTCCGGCCGAACGGCATAGCATCGGCGTGGAGATGGAGCGAGCGAACGCGACCCGGAATCTCGTCCTCGCGACGCTCGCATTTGCCGTCGCGTTCGTCGGCTGGAGCCTGATCGCGCCGCTCGCGAAGCGGTTCCAGGACGATCTCGACCTCACCAACACGCGCACGCTGATGCTGACGGCGGTGCCCGTGATCCTCGGGTCGCTGCTCCGCATCCCGGTCGGTGCGCTCACCGACCGGCTCGGCGGCCGGGTGATGTTCCCGATCGTGCTCGCGGTCTCCGCGATCCCCGCGGCGATCTTCGGCTTCGTCGAGGGCTACGCGGCACTGATCGTCGTGGGCTTCTTCCTCGGCATCGCCGGCTCGTCCTTCGCGGTGGGCGTTCCGTTCGTCGCCGGCTGGTACCCGAAGGAGCGGCAGGGCTTCGCGCTCGGCGTCTACGGGATGGGGAACATCGGCACCGCGATCGCCGCGTTCGGTGCGCCTGCGATCGTGGACTGGCTCGGACGGGAGGCGCTCGGCATCGTCGCGGCGGTCCTGCTGGTCGCGACCGCCCTCGTCTTCTACCGGATGGCCGAGGACCCGCCACGCGGGCCTGCCGTCGACTACGGCGCTGTCGTCCGCTCCGGCTGGAAGCTCTGGCGCCTGGCGCTCCTCTACTTCGTCACCTTCGGCGGCTTCGTCGCGATGGCCGTGTTCCTGCCGAAGCTGCTCCGCGACTGGTTCGACATCTCGCTGACGAACGCGGGACTCCGTGCTGCGGGGTTCACCGTCGTCGCCACGTTCGCCCGGCCGGTCGGCGGCTTCCTCTCCGATCGGATCGGCTCCGCCACCGTGCTCGTCGTCGTCTTCGTCGGCGCAGGTCTCGACGCTGCGTGGCTCGCGCACATCTCGTCCGACCCGACGTGGCCGCCGGTGACGATCGCGTGCCTGACGCTGGCGGCCTTCCTCGGCCTCGGCAACGGCGCCGTGTTCAAGGCCGTGCCGCTCGACTTCCCGGAGGCGACCGGCGCCGCGACCGGCATCGTCGGCGCGGCAGGCGGGCTCGGCGGGTTCTTCCCGCCCGTGGTCATGGGAATCGTGAAAGATCACTTCGACACCTATGCACTCGGATTTCTCGGACTGCTCGTGTTCGCGGTCGTCTGCCTCGTGGTGGCGCTGACGATGCGTCGCGCCGCCCGGACGCCGAGCGGGGTCACGGCTTGAGCCTGCTCACCCGGCCCCGCTACTTCGAGGAAGGCGGCTCGGCGGACGGGTGGAGCGCGCTGCAGAAGGACGGTCGTGAGTGGGAGCGCTTCTACCGTGAGCGCTGGCAGCACGACAAGGTCGTCCGCTCGACTCACGGCGTCAACTGCACGGGGTCGTGCTCGTGGAAGATCCACGTCAAGGACGGGATCGTCGCCTGGGAGACGCAGCAGACCGACTATCCGACGAACGGGCCCGACGTCCCCGAGTACGAGCCGCGCGGCTGCCCGCGCGGCGCCTCGTTCAGCTGGTACCTGTACTCGCCGATTCGCGTGCGCTACCCGTACGTGCGCGGCGTCCTGCTCGAGATGTTCCGCGAGGCGCGCGCCCGGAACGGCGGCGACCCCGTCGCCGGCTGGGCGTCGATCGTCGAGGACCCCGAGAAGGCACGCGCCTACAAGTCGATCCGCGGGAAGGGCGGGTTCGTCCGCGCGAGCTGGGACGACGTCGTCGACCTCGTCTCGGCGGCGCACGTGTACACCGTGAAGCAGTACGGGCCGGACCGCGTCGCAGGGTTCTCGCCGATCCCGGCGATGTCGATGGTCTCGCACGCGGCGGGCACGCGGTTCCTGTCGCTGATCGGGGGCGTCTGCCTGAGCTTCTACGACTGGTACGCCGACCTGCCGCCGTCTTCGCCGCAGATGTGGGGCGACCAGACGGACGTGCCCGAGTCGGCGGACTGGTGGAACGCGAGCTACATCGTGCTCTGGGGATCCAACATCCCGCAGACGCGGACGCCGGACGCGCACTTCCTCAGCGAGGCCCGCTACCGCGGGCAGAAGGTCGTCGTCGTCTCGCCCGACTACGCCGGCCACACGAAGTTCGCCGACCACTGGCTGCCCGCCGCGGCAGGGACCGACGGCGCGCTCGCGATGGCGATGACGCACGTCGTCTTCAGGGAGTTCCACGTCGAGCGCACCATCCCGTGGTTCGACGAGTACGTGAAGCGCACCACCGACCTGCCGTTCCTCGTCACGCTGCGCGAGCGGGACGGCGCGTACGTCGCCGACCGCTTCCTGCGCGCGTCCGACCTCGGCGACACCAGCGAGCACGCCGAGTGGAAGACGGTGCTTCTCGACGGGGCCACCGGCGACCCCGTCGTCCCGAACGGCTCGGTCGGGTTCCGCTTCGGCGAGGAGGGGATGGGCAGGTGGAACCTCGAGCTCGGCGACGTCGATCCCGCGCTGACGCTGCTCGGACGTCACGACGAGCTCGTCGCGCTCGACGTGCCCCGCTTCGACGTCGGCGACGCGGGCGGCGAGGTGCTGCGGCGAGGCGTCCCGGCGAAGCGCGTCGGCGGCGTGCTCGTCACGACCGTGTTCGATCTGCTGGCGGCGCAGCTCGGCGTCCACCGCGACGGCCTCCCGGGCACGTGGCCGTCCGGCTACGACGACGCGTTGGAGCCGTATACGCCGGCGTGGCAGGAGTCACACACCGGCGTCGACGCGGGCCGCGTGACGCGCGTGGCACGCGAGTTCGCCCGGAACGCGGAGCGCTCGAACGGCCGCTCGATGATCGTGCTCGGCGC
>DASUZN010000139.1:0-4797 GCA_036376855.1 Gaiella sp.
ACGCTGTCGACCTCGCGCGTGATCTGCGAGCCCATCATGTTCGTGATCGCGACCGTGTGCGCGCCCATCGAGCGCGCGAGCTTCATCGCCTCGATCGTGTCGCGCGTCTCGCCCGACTGCGAGATCCCGATCACGAGCGTGGCCGTGTCGAGCACGGGGTTGCGGTAGATCCACTCGGAGGCGATGTCGTGCTCCACCGGCACGCGGCCCCACTCCTCGATCGCGTACCGCGCCGCCACGCCCGCGTGGTACGCGGTCCCGGCGGCGAGGATGACGATTCGGCTCAGGTCCCGCAGCTCGTCGTCGTCCATCCCGAGCCCCTCGAGCTCGAGGCGGCCCTTGCGGAGCCGGTCGCCGATCGTCTCTGCGACCGCGTCGGGCTGCTCGTGGATCTCCTTGAGCATGAACGTCTCGAAGCCGGCCTTCTCGGCGCCCTCGTCGTCCCAGTCGAGCTCCACGACCTCGTGGTCGACCGGCGACCCGTCCTCGGCCCGGAAGAAGCTCGAGCCCTCGGGCGTGACCGCGACGACCTCGCCGTCGGACGGGAACTGCACGTCACGGGTCTCGCGCAGGAACGCGGCGGCGTTCGACGCGACGTAGGTCTCCCCGGCAGCGAGGCCGACGACCATCGGGCACTGGTTGCGCGCCCCGACGAGCTCGCCGGGGTGGTCCCGGTGGATCGCGACGAACGCGTAGTGCCCCTCGAGCTCGTTGTAGGCGCAACGGACGGCCTCGACGAGGTCGCCGTCGTAGTGCTCCTCGATCAGGTGCGTCACCGTCTCGGCGTCGGTCTCCGAGGTGAACGTGTGGCCCGCGGCGGCGAGTCGTGCGCGCAGCTCGCGGTAGTTCTCGACGATCCCGTTGAGGACGACCGCGAGCGTCTCGGGGCGCTCTGCGGCGAGTGGATGCGCGTTGGCCTCGGTGACTCCACCGTGGGTCGCCCAGCGCGTGTGACCGAGCCCGGTGGTCGCGGGTGAGGGCGTCTCGCCCGCCCGCTCGCGGAGGTTCTGGAGCGGGCCGACCGCGCGCGTGTACCGCAGGCCGGAGCTCTCGAGCAGCGCGATCCCGGCCGAGTCGTAGCCTCGGTACTCGAGGCGCTCGAGGCCGTGCAGGAGCAGCGGCTTGCACTCACGCGGCCCGACGTATCCGATGATTCCACACATCCCGGCTGCTCCTTTCGCCCCAGACGCCCGTCCGGCCTAAACGCCCTACCTTTGCAGGGCTTTTGCGGCTCCGGACTCCCGCCGAACGAGGGCAGCGATGCTACCACAGAGGCTTTCGGCCTCCTGGGCGCGCTCCGCCTCTGCAAGCACCCGCACGACCGGCTCGGTCCCCGACGGACGCACGAGCACGCGGCCGCGACCGGCGAGCTCCGCGTTCAGGCGCTCGACCTCCTCGGCCACCGCAGGGCCGATCTCGAGGCTCGGCACGACGACGTTCGCCTTCGCCTGCGGGAACCGCGGCATCACGGCGGCGGCCGCGGCGAGCGAGCGTCCCGCGAGCGAGCGGCAGAGCGTCAGCGCGGCCGCGATCCCGTCCCCCGACACGTGCCCGTCGAGAACGATCAGGTGGCCGGACTGCTCGCCGCCCAGCATCCCGCCTTCGCGGCGGAGCGCGTCGAGGATGTAGCGGTCACCGACGTCCGTCGTGACGACCCGGATCCCCCGCTCCTCCATCAGACGATGGAACCCGAGGTTCGTCATCACCGTCACGGCGACCAGCTCGACCCCGAGCGCAAGCGCGCAGATCGCGACGATCTGGTCCCCGTCGACGACGTCCCCGTTCCCGTCCACTGCCAGCATCCGGTCGCCGTCCCCGTCGAAGGCGATCCCGAGGTCGTGCCCGCCGGCGCGCACCGCGGCCTGCAGCATCGCCAGATCGGTCGCCCCGCAGCCGTCGTTGATGTTCATCCCGTTCGGCGTCGCTGCGAGCGCGGTCACCTCGGCGCCGAGCCGCTCGAACACCCCCGGGGCGATCGTGGAGAAGGCCCCGTTCGCGCAGTCGACCGCGATCCGGAGCCCGCCGAGGTCGGAGCCGAACTGCTCGACGACGTGGTCGACATAGCTCTCGACGACGTCCTCGGCGTGCTCGACAGACCCGCCTCCGGGACCGGGCGCGCCGAGGAGCGCCTCGATCTCGAGCTCGTCCGCGTCCGTCAGCTTGTGCCCCTCGCGGTCGAAGACCTTGACGCCGTTGTACTCCGGCGGGTTGTGCGAGGCGGAGACGACGAGACCGAGGTCCTGCGAGAGCAGCGCCACCGCGGGGGTCGGCAGGATGCCGCCGAGCACGGCGGTGCCGCCGGCGTCGACGATTCCCCGGGTCAGCGCCGCCTCGAGCGCAGGCCCCGACGCGCGCGTATCCCGACCGACGAGGACCCGGCCGCGTCCCGACCAGAGCGTTGCCGCCCGTCCGAGCTGCTCGACGAGCTCCGCGGTCAGCCCCTCCCCGACGACGCCCCGCACTCCGTCGGTGCCGAACCAGCGTCGCCGCCCCACCGGTACCTCAGTCGTCACGGTGCAACGATCAGCCATCCCGACGCCCTCCACGGTCGTAGCGTGGTTCCTGGCGGCGAATCCCGCAAGGGGTGCGCCGCTAGCGCTTGCTGAACTGCGGCGCCTTACGCGCCTTGTGCAGGCCGGCCTTCTTGCGCTCGACCTTGCGTGCGTCCCGGGTGAGAAAGCCCTGGCGCTTGAGCGGGACGCGAAGCTCCGGGTCGGCATCGACGAGCGCGCGGGCGATCCCGTGGCGCACCGCGCCGGCCTGGCCGCTGATCCCGCCGCCGTGGACGCGGACCCGCAGGTCGTACCGTCCCTCGGCGTCTGCGACCTCGAGCGGCGAGAGCGCCAGCTTGCGAAGCGTCGCGCGAGGGAAGTACTCCTCGAGCGAGCGCCCGTTGACCCAGGTCGTGCCGTCGCCGGGGCGGAGGATCACGCGGGCGACGGAGGTCTTGCGCTTGCCGGTGCCACGGTACTGGGCCAGCTCAGCCATGCGGCAGCTCCTTCGGTGACTGTGCGGCGTGCGGGTGCTCCGGCCCTGCGTAGACCTTGAGCTTGCGAAGCTGCGCGGCCGCGAGCCGGTTCTTCGGGAGCATGCCCTTGACGGCCTTGCGGATCACCTCGGTCGGGCGGCGCTCCAGTTGCTCGCGGAGCGTCCGCTCCTTCAGGCCGCCCGGGTAGCCGGAGTGCGAGCGCACCATCTTTTGGTCGAGCTTGTTGCCGGTGACGTGGATCTTCCCGGCGTTGACGACGATCACGAAGTCGCCCGTGTCGACGTGCGGCGTGTACTGGGGCTTGCCCTTTCCACGAAGCGTGTCGGCAATCTCCGTGGCGAGGCGCCCGAGGGTCCTGCCCTCGGCGTCCACGACGTACCAGTCGCGCTGGATCTCGCCCGGCTTGGCGGTGTAGGTGGTCATCGCTCGGAAAGAGGGCGGTCTCGGGACCGCCGGCGGAGGAGTGTAGCAGTCGGGCGCTGCCTTCCACGGTGCCCGAACCGGTGCCGCGAGGGACCCGAATCGGTCATGATCGTGGCGATGGTCGGCGTCACAGAGGCACGGCAACGGCTGACGGAGATCCTCGACCAGGTGCTCGCTGGCGAGAACGTCGTCGTCACGCGCCACGGCGCTCCCGTCGCCGAGATCGTCCCGGTCAGGCCCGACCCCGCAGCCCGGCCCGTGGGCCTTGCGGCGTTCGTGGGCGCAATGGCTCGTCGAGGCTCGGGCGACCTGTCCGAGACGGTCGCCGTAGTCGTCGCGATGCGCTCGGTGACGCGCGATCGCGAGCCGCCGGGGATGTAGGCGTGTACTGCCTCGACACCGACGTCGTCGCGGCGGCGCTCCTCCGCGACCCTCCCCTCGCGCTCGTCCGACGGCTGGCTCGGACGCCGCCCGACGAGCAATGCACGACCACCGTCACCCTCTCCGAGATCGCGTACGCAGCTGCGCGGAACGGCGAGCCCGAGCTTCTCACGCAGGCCCGCGAGCTCCTCGGCGCGGCAGGGCTGATCCTGCCGTTCGACGCTGACGCCGCGGAGACCTACGGCGCGCTCCGTGCCCGGCTCGACAGCATGGGCATCCGGCTCGACGAGCCGAGCCTTCGCATCGCCGCGATCGCGGTCGGACGCGACCTCACGTTGGTCACGGGGAGCGGAAGGCTCTACACGCGCGTCCCCGGGCTGCGGATCGAGAACTGGCTCGAGCCGGACGAGCACGACCTGGCCGACGACGCGTCCGGCGAGGTAGATGCCACGCCCGATGCGGAGCGGCCCGCGACCATCGGCCCCGGCACCTCGGCGGGCGACGGGGCCGTTCGCCTCCCCGGGCTCCTCCCGGGTCACGGCGCGACTCCGGCGGAGTAGAATCGCCGAAGCGAAACGGGGAGCTCGGGGCAACCGGGCTGAGAGGGCGGCTACAGCGCCGCCGACCCGCAGAACCTGACCTGGGTAATGCCAGCGGAGGAACGCGTGATCGAGCCGGACGTCGTCGTCGTCGCATCGGGGCCGGGGCCCGCCGTCGCCGTGCCCGCCGGGGCCACCGTCGTCGCCGCGGACGGCGGGCTCGACCGCGCTGTCGCGCTCGGCCTCGACGTCGACATCGTGGTCGGCGACCTCGACTCGGTGTCGCCCGCGGCGCTCGCAAAAGCGGAGGCGGCCGGCAGGCGGATCGTCAGGCATCCGACCGCGAAGGACGCCACCGACCTCGAGCTGGCGCTCGACGAGGCCGCGTCGCTCGGCGCGCGTCGCGTCCTCGTGGTGGCGAGCGCGGGCGGCCGCCTCGATCACCTCGCCGCGTCGCTCGTCCTG
>DASUZN010000140.1:0-5019 GCA_036376855.1 Gaiella sp.
TCGCAGCGCGCGCTCGGCTGGAAGCCGCGAGCACCCGCAGAGATCGACGCGACCCTCGTGGCGCTCGCGGATCGCGTTACCGGCCGCATGCGTCGCGCAGGCCGCGCCGGGCGGACTGTCGTGCTCCGGCTTCGCTTCGACGACCTCGCACGCGTGACCCGCTCGCACACGCTGCCCAGGGCGACCGCCGAGACCGATGTGATCCTCCGCGTCGCGCGCGAGCTCCTCGCCGCCGCGGCGCCGCTGATCGAGGCGCGCGGGTTGACGCTGGTCGGACTGGCCGTCGCGAACCTCGAGCATGCGCGCGCGGTGCAGCTGGTGCTGCCGTTCGAGGCGGCGGGCGGAGCGGCGCTCGACAACGCGGTCGACGAGATTCGCGAGCGCTACGGCACCGCTGCGATCATGCGCGCCGTCCTCCTCGGGCGCCGGCCTGGCCTCGCGATGCCGCTCCTGCCGGACTGAGCGTCAGCGCACCCAGGCGAGCCAGGCCGCGGACGTTCCATCGTCCGCGCCCGCGTTGTAGCGTCTCCCGGCATGAACCTCGTCTTGGGAGCCCTCGTCGTCGCCGTCGTGACGTCGGTCGCGATCGCCGCGATGCTTCTCGTACGCCGGAGGGCGCCCGAGGGCAGCTACTTCTCGGACGGAGATCGGGCGTCCGGCGTGTTCGGTGTCCTGGCAACCGGGTTCTCGGTCCTGCTCGGGTTCATCATTTTCCTCGCCTTCACGAGCTACGACCAGTCGCGCGCGGGCGCCGAGGCGGAGGCGCTCGTCCTCGTGCAACAGGTCGAGAACGCGCAGCAGTTCCCTGCTGCCGTCGCGCCGAAGCTGACGGGACAGCTCGTCTGCTACGGGCGCTCGGTGGTCGGCGTCGAGTGGCCGCGTATGCAGGACGGGACCGTGGGCGACGCGCCGAACTCCTGGGGCCTCCAGCTCTTCGAGACCTACCGCGGCGTCCAGCCGACGACCGCGAGCCAGCAGTCCGCCTACGACAAGTGGCTCGACCAGACCTCGACGCGCGAGGAGGCCCGCCGCGACCGGATCCACGGGGCGGTGGGGGTGATCCCGACGCAGCTCTGGATCGTCCTCTTCTTCATCTCCGCCGTGATCTTCGGCTACATGCTCTTCTTCGCCGACAGTGGCGAGCGCGCAGTGACCCAGGCGATGCTGATGGGTGGGGTCGCCTCCGTCATCACCGTCATGCTGCTCTTGCTGGGGTCGCTCGACCGGCCGTTCCACTCGGGTGTGGGGGGCCTCCAGCCGGTCGCCATGGAACGGTCGCTGCGCGTCCTGGACGACGTGCTCCCGTCCCTCGCCCCGGGTGTCCCGACGCCCTGCGACGCGCAGGGGCGACAGCTCTGAGCGGCGAGGAGCGCATCGACCGAGTCGCCCTGGTCGCGACGGTGCTGCTCGCGGTCGCGACCGTCGCCACGGCCTGGAGCGGCTACCAGGCGAGCCGCTGGAGCGCCGAGACGACGAAGGCCACGATGCGCGGCACGGCCGCGCGCGTCGAGTCGACCCGGGCGTCCGACCTCGCGAACGCCCAGGCGCAGATCGACGTCGCGGTCTTCACGCAGTGGGCCGACGCCTACGCGTCGGGCAACAAGCTCCTCCGCGACTTCTACTTCAAGCGGTTCCGGCCCGAGTTCAAGCCCGCCGTGGTCGCCTGGATCGCGGCGAGACCGCTCAGGAATCCGAATGCGCCGCTGACGCCCTTCGCGATGCCGCAGTACACGTCGAAGGCGCGGGACGACGCGGCCCGGCTCGAGACGCAGGCGGACGCATGGGCGGCGACCGCGCGACGCAACGTCCAGCGCTCGACCAACTACGTGCTCGGCGTCGTGATGTTCGCCGCGGCGCTCTTCTTCGCCGGAATGAGCACCAAGCTGCCGTCCCGGCGGCTACGCATCGCGATGCTCACGATCGGCGTGGTCGTCTTCGTCTGCACGCTCGCCTGGATCGCGACCTCGCCGGTCAGCGTCTCGGTCTAGGCCGCGTCGAACCCGGCGATCGCGGCCTCCACGAGCCGAGGGAGCGTGGCGAGGTTGTAGCCCCCTTCGAGCACGGCTGCGACGCGAGGGCCGAGCTGTGCCGAGCGCCGCGCGAGCTCCGTGAAGCCCGCCTCGGTCACTTCCATCCCGGCCAGCGGGTCGTCGACGTGTGCGTCGAACCCGGCGGACACGACGACGAGCTCGGGGTCGAACGCCGCGACGACCGGCTCGACGACGTCCCTGAACGCCGCCGCGTATTCGGCGTCACCGGAACCCGCGCCGAGCGGGACGTTGAGGGTCGACCCGTCACTCGTCCCCGGGCCGCCGCTGCCGGGGTAGAACGGCCACTGGTGCAGGGAGACGGCGAGCACGGAGTCGTCGTCGCGGAAGAGCGCGTCGGTCCCGTTCCCGTGATGGACGTCCCAGTCGACGATCGCGACCCGCTGGATGCCGAGCGTGTCCTGCGCGTGACGGGCAGCGACGGCGACGTTGTCGAAGACGCAGAACCCCATCGCGTGCCCGCGCATGGCGTGGTGGCCGGGCGGCCGGACGAGCGCAAAGGCTCCGGTCTCGACCGCCGCGATCGCGCATCCTGCGGCCAACCGTGCCGCTTCCCAGGTGGTCGGCCCGGCGAGCGTGTCGCCGTCCAGCCACGTCTCTTCGCGGATCGTCGCGATCGTCTCGACGTACGCCGCATCGTGGACGCGCTCGATCTGTGCGCGGCTCGCCCGCCCTCCGTCACGCGCGCCGCCGAGTGCCTCGAGGAGAATCGAGAGTCGCTCGGGCCGCTCGGGATGATGGTGGTGCCCCGTCGGATGGAGATGCGCCATCGCGGGATGGGAGATCAGCTCGATGCGACCTCCCGTACTCGGCTCGCCAGCCGCGCGAGACCGAGCTCCTCCGCTGCCGAGGCGACGGCGTTCCAGTCAGGACCCTGCTCGGGCAGCGGCGGCAGCGGTGCCGCGGTGTCGAACGTCGCGATGCTCCTGTATGCGCGCAGCGCCTCGGCCTCGGCGGCGAAGCGGCCGGCGTCGAGTAGCGCATCCAACGACCCGTACTCGGCGATCAGCGCCGCGGCAGTCTTGGTACCGACGCCGCGGGCACCCGGGATCTTGTCGGACGGATCTCCGCGGAGCGCAATGAAGTCCGTGACCTGCGCCGGGTCGACGCCGTAGCGCTCGCGCACTTCGGCCGGCCCGATCCGCGCGACCTCGCTGACGCCCTTCACCGGCTGGATGATCGTGACGTCGTCTGCAACGAGCTGAAACGCATCCCGATCGGACGTCGCGACGAGCGACCGCCCGCCGCGTGCCCGCTCGGCGCTCACGGCCGCGCCGAGGAAGTCGTCGGCCTCGTAGCCGGGCGCCGTGCCGCACACGATGCCTCCCGCGGTGAGCATCCCGGGTGCGAGGTCGAGCTGCTCGAGGAGCTCCGGGTCGAACTCGCGACCCGCCTGATACCCCGGCAGCAGCTCGTGCCGGTAGGTCGGGACGAACAGCGTGTCCCAGCCGACGACGACGGCGCGCGGCGCCTCGGCCTTCCAGAGCTGTACGAGCATCGACGTGAACCCGGTGAGCAGGTTCCCGGGCCGCCCGTCCGCACGCCGAACCGAACGCGGCATCGAGTGAAAGGCACGGTGGGCGAACGAGTCGCCGTCGACGACGAGCAGCGGACGGGCGGGCTTCCGGGTCTTCCGTGGCGTGGCTTCAGCCTCGCCTCTCCTTCCAGGGCTCACGTCTCCCCTCCACGCGCGACGGCCTCGAGCGCGGTGATCGCTTCCCGCAGCCGGTCGGTCGCCACCCGCGCCGCCTCGTCGGGATCGAGCTCGGCGAGGTCGGCGACCCCGATCGGCGGCCCGTAGGCGACCCGCAGCGGGCCGAGCCGGCCGAGGCGCTCGGTCCCCGAGATGCCGGCCGGAACGAGCGGCACCCCTGCCTCGAGCGCGATCCGCGCGGCGCCCGTGTGCCACCGCGCCTCGTGCCGCTTCCGCAGCCCCTTCGACCGCCGCGTCCCTTCCGGGAACATCACCACGGCGTGACCTTCGCGGCAGAGGGCGATCGCCGTGTCGATCGCCTGCTGGTCCCGCTTGCCGCGATCGACGCGGAAGCCGCCACCCGCGCGCACGATCCATCCGAGCGGCGGCCAGAAGAGCTCCTTCTTCGCCATGAAGCGCAGGAACCGGTGTGGGAAGAGCGGGATGCCGAGCGGCCACGGGTCGAAGTTCGACCAGTGGTTTGCGGCGACCACACAACCACCGTCGGGGACGTGCTCGCGACCGGTCGAGCGCAGGCGGAAGGCGACCTTCAGCACCGGCCAGCTGAGCACCGCGACGAGCGAGTAGAGCCAGCTGGGCCTCGGCGGGCGCATCATCCGCGCGCAGGATACGCTCGCCCACCTGCGAAGCGGCGCGCGACACCATCGTTACCCTGTTCGGCCGAATGACCAGTCTCGTCATCGTCGAGTCCCCCGCCAAGGCGCGGACGATCGCCGGCTACCTGGGCGGCGACTTCGTCGTGGAGTCGAGCATCGGTCACATCCGCGACCTCCCGAACCGCGCGAGCGACGTCCCGAAGGAGCAGCGGGAGCGCTACGGCAAGCTCGGCGTCGACGTGGAGCACGAGTTCGACCCGTACTACGTCGTCGACCCGGACAAGAAGCGCGTCGTGTCCGACCTCAAGCAGAAGCTCCGTGACGCCGACGTGCTCCTGCTCGCGACAGACGAAGACCGCGAGGGTGAGGCGATCGCCTGGCACCTCCGCGAGGTGCTGAAGCCGAAGGTTCCGGTGCGCCGGATGGTCTTCCACGAGATCACGCCTGACGCAATCCGGCGCGCCCTCGACGAGACCCGCGACATCGACGAGCGCCTCGTCGACGCGCAGGAGACGCGCCGCATCCTCGACCGGCTCTACGGGTTCGAGGTCTCGCCGGTGCTGTGGAAGAAGGTCATGCCGCGTCTCTCCGCCGGGCGCGTCCAGTCGGTTGCGACCCGTCTCGTGGTCGAGCGCGAGCGCGAGCGCATGCGGTTCGTCGC
>DASUZN010000141.1:0-7220 GCA_036376855.1 Gaiella sp.
CGGACGCCGTCGTCCGGCATGCCGCCGCGGCGGTCGTGACGAGCACCGCGACGACCGTGGCGAGGCACAGCTGACCGAGGACGATCTCGAGCACCGTGAGCGCCCGGCCGATGCCGGTCGCAGGCGCGAGGTCTCCCAAACCCGTGGTCGACCGCGGGTTCAGGAGTTCCGCCGATCTGCCGACTATCGTCTGGAGGACCC
This sequence comes from Gaiella sp., assembly GCA_036376855.1. Classification (GTDB taxonomy): domain Bacteria; phylum Actinomycetota; class Thermoleophilia; order Gaiellales; family Gaiellaceae; genus Gaiella. The sequence continues at coordinate 202 of DASUZN010000141.1, forward strand.
CCGGGAACGAATCAGGAGGACGGCCGGCGTGCCCATCACCTATCAGTACGAGACCCTGGCGACGCTCAGGGAGCGCGCGAAGGAGGAGGTCGGCAAGGTCGTCGTCGGTCAGGGCCGCGCGGTCGAGCTGCTTCTCATCGCGGCCATGGCGCGCGGCCACGTGCTGCTGGAGGGGCCTCCCGGCACGGCAAAGACGCTGCTCGGACGCGCGACCGCCTACGTGCTCGGTGCGGACTTCAACCGTGTCCAGTTCACGCCCGATACGACCCCGACCGAGCTCGTCGGCCAGAACGTCACGCGCGCAGGCGAGACGAAGTTCGTGCAGGGCACCATCTTCACCAACGTCCTCCTCGCGGACGAGATCAACCGCACCCCGCCGCGCACGCAGGCGGCACTGCTCGAGGCGATGGCCGAGAGGAGCATCACGATCGAGGGTCGCGTGCACCGCCTGCCGGACCCGTTCCTCGTGATCGCGACGCAGAACCCGTTCGAGCAGGAGGGTGTGTTCCCGCTCCCGGAGTCGAACCTCGACCGTTTCCTCTTCAAGATCTACATCGACTACACCGACCTCGAGCACGAGGTCGCCATGCTGCGGCTGCCGCACACGGGCGTCACGCCCGACATGCTCGGCGAGATCATGCCGCTGCTCGGGATCGTCGGTCTCGACAAGGCCCGCATCGAGCTCGACGCGACGATCGTGCCGGAGGAGGTCGCCCGCTACGTCGTCGGCGTCGTGCGGAAGACCCGCGTGCTCGAAGGCGTGATGCTCGGGGCGAGCTCGCGCGCTGCGATCCACCTGATGAGCGCGACGAAGGCGAACGCGCGCCTCGAAGGACGCGACACAGTGACGATCGACGACGTCCGCACGATGTCCCAGTACGTGCTGCCGCACCGCCTCATCATCGAGGACGACGACGTCTCCCCGGCTGAGGCGCTGCAGTACGCGCTCGACAACCCGATCCTGTCGGAGCAGTAGGGAGCGGCGCCCGGCCCGCTCCCCGGCCCCGAAACTCAGGCTCCGAGCGCCTGCTCGAGCGCGCGGCGGGTGAGCACCTGCGCCAGGTGCGCCCGGTACTCGGACGAGCCCGCCTGGTCGCTCGGCGGCTCGGTCCCCTCGGTGACGTGCGCCGCCGCGTCAGCGGCCGTCGATCCTCCTGCGAGCGCGTCTTCCGCGGCCTTCGCGCGGAGCGGCGTCGCGCCCATGTTCACGAGGCCGATCGAGGCGCCGGCCACCGAGCCGTTGTCGCGGTGGACGAGCGCCGCGACACCGACCGTGGCCCAGTCCTGGGCGCGGCGGTTCGCCTTGAGATAGGCCCAGCCCGTCGACGCGCCGAGCTTCGGGACGCGTACCTCGACGAGCACCTCGTCCGGGGCGAGGGCCGTCTCGAACACGCCGGTGAAGAACTCCGCCGCCGGCACGACGCGCTCGCCGCCCTTCCCGCGCGCGACGAGGTCCGCGCCGAGCGCCAGCACAACGGCCGGCATGTCCGACGCCGGGTCACCGTGGGAGAGCGTCCCGCCGAGCGTCCCACGGTGCCTCACCGGCGGATCACCGATCTGCCCGGCGGTGTGCGAGACGATCGGGCAGTGCTCCGCGAGCAGGGCGTCCGCAGCGACTGCGGCATGCCGGGTCAGCGCACCGATCGCGATGTGCGTGCCGCCGTCCTTGACGTACGCGAGATCGGAGAGGCGGCCGATGTCGACGAGCTTCTCCGGACGCGCGATCCGGAGCTTCATGGCGGGGATCAAAGAATGGCCGCCCGCGAGCAGCTTCGCGTCGCCCCCGCCCGCGGCGAGGAGCTCGATCGCCTCGTCGACGCTCTCGGCGACGTCGTAGTCGAACCGTGCAGGGATCACGCCTTCGCCTCCTGGATCGCGCGCCAGACACGCTCGGGCGTGGCCGGCATCTGGATGTCCTTCACACCGAGGTGGGAGAGCGCGTCGACGACGGCGTTGATCACCGCGGGCGCCGCGGCGATCGTCCCGGTCTCCCCCACGCCCTTCACCCCGAGCGGGTTCGTCGGGCTCGGGCTCTCTGTGCGACCGAGCTCGAACGACGGGAGCTCCGCCGCCGACGGCACGAGGTAGGTGACGAGGTTCGCGGTCTGCAGGTTGCCCTCCTCGTCGTACACGCCCTCCTCGTACAGCGCCGTGGAGATGCCCTGCGTGATGCCGCCGTGCACCTGGCCGTCGACGATCAGCGGGTTGACGACCTTGCCGACGTCGTCGACCGCGACGTAGCGGACGAGCCGTGCGTCGCCGGTCTCGGTGTCGACCTCGACGACCGATGCGTGCGCACCGCCGGGCCACGAGAAGTTCGGCGGGTCGTACGTCGCCGTCGCCTCGAGGCCTGGCTCCATCCCTTCCGGCAGGTCGTGCGCAGCGAACGCAGCCCATGCGGCCGCCGCCACCGTCATCTCCTTGTCGGGCGAGCCCTTCACGGAGAAGGTGCCGGCGTCGTACTCGAGGTCCTCGGCCGCGACCTCGAGCTGATGCGCGACGATCTGGCGCGCCTTGTCGATCACCTTGTCCGCGGCGTATGTCAGGGCGACGCCGCCGACGGGCAGGCTCCGGCTCCCGTAGGTGTCGAGCCCCGCGTGGGAGACCGACGTGTCGCCGTGGAGCACCTCGACCGCGTCGATGTCGCACCCGAGCTGGTCGGCGACGATCTGGGCCCACGACGTCTCGTGGCCCTGGCCGTGCGGCGAGGTGCCGGTGATGACCTGGACCGAGCCGGTCGGCAGGTAGCGGATCGTCGCCTGCTCCCAGCCGCCCGCCGCGTACCGGATCGCGCCGAGGATCCGGGAGGGCGCCAGCCCGCACATCTCGTGGTACGTCGAGAAGCCGACGCCGAGCTGCTTGGTGCTCTTGTTCTCGCGCCGCTTCGCCTGCTCCGCGCGGAGCGCGTCCAGCTCGAGCAGCTCGAGCAGCTTGTCGAGCGACGCGCCGTGGTCTCCCGAGTCGACCGTCAGCCCGGACGCGAGCGTGTGCGGGAACTCCGCGATGAAGTTCTTGCGTCGCAGCTCGAGCTTGTCCATCCCGAGCTCGTCGGCAAGCGCGTCCATCGTCCGCTCGATCACGTACGTCGCCTCGGGTCGCCCGGCCCCGCGGTAGGCGTCCGTAGGCGTCGTGTTCGTGAACACGCCCTTGAACTCGACGCTGTAGTTCGGAATCGAGTACGGCCCTGCGTAGATCCACGCGCCGAGCAGCGGGATCCCGGGCGTCACGAGCTGGAGGTAGGCGCCCATCGCCGCGGTCACGCGGCCGCGGCAGTGCGTGATCGTGCCGTCCTTCGTCGCGGCGAGCGTGTACTCCGTGACGAAGTCGCGGCCATGGATCGTCGCGACGTAGTTCTCCGAGCGCTCCTCCGTCCACTTCACCGGCCGGTTCAGACGGCGCGCGAGCGCGAGCGCAAGGAGGTCCTCGGCGTACACGTCGAGCTTCGAGCCGAAGCCTCCGCCGACGTCGGGTGCCACAACCCGGACCTTCGTCTCGTTCAACCCCAGCGTCGCAGCCGCGAGCAACCGCAGGATGTGCGGGACCTGGGTGGCGGCGAAGAGGGTCAGGTCATCGTGCGGCCCCGGGACCGCGAGCACCACGCGCGGCTCTATCGCGTTCGGGATCAGCCGCGGCTGGTAGTAGGTGCGCGTCACGACCACGTCGGCGTCCTCGAGCTTCTGCCCGGTCGCATCCGTGTCGAGCGCCCAGACGTAGCACTCGTTCGTGCCGAGATCGGGATGCGCGAGCGGCGCGCCCTCTGCGAGCGCCTTCCCGACGTCGACGATCGCGTCGAGCGGCTCGTAGTCGACCTCGACGAGCTCGGCCGCGTCCTTTGCCTGCGCTCGCGTCTCGGCGATCACCACGGCGACGCCGTCGCCCTGATACCGCGCCGTGTCGGTGAGCGGGTAGTGCGGCGGGTTCTTCATGTCCTCGGTGACCGGCCAGGCGCACGGCATCGCGGCCTTCCAGTCGTCCTGCAGGTCCCCGGCCGAGAACGCGGCGACGACGCCATCGGCCTTTCGCGCAGCGTCGAGATCGACGCTCTTCACGCGGGCGTGCGCGTACGGGCTGCGGACGACCACCATGCAAACCGTGCCCGCCGGGGCCATGTTGTCGACGTATGTCCCGCGGCCAGCGAGGAGCGATGCGTCTTCGCGCCGCTTCACGGGCGAGCCGACGTAGCCGGTCTTCTCTGCGGTCGCGCTCATGAGGTGCGCCCCATCGTGTTCGCCGCTTCCTGGACGGCCAGCACGATGTTGTGGTAGCCGGTGCAGCGGCAGAGGTTCCCCTCGAGGCCCTCACGAATAGCAGCCTCGCTCGTCGCCTCGCCGTGCTCGATCAGCGACACCGCGGCCATCACCATGCCGGGCGTGCAGTAGCCGCACTGGAGCGCGTGATGGTCGTGGAACGCCTGCTGGACGGGGTGCATCGTCCCGTTCGTGGCCAGGCCCTCGATGGTCTTGATCTCGGCGCCGTCGGCCTGGACGCCGAGCATCGTGCACGACTTCACCGACTCGCCGTCGACGAGCACGGTGCACGCCCCGCACGAGGAGGTGTCGCACCCGACGTTCGTCCCGGTCAGCCGCAGACGGTCGCGGAGGACGTAGACGAGCAGCTCCCGCGGCTCGAGCTCGAGCTCGTGTCTCGTCCCGTTCACGGTCAACGCAACCTGACGCATCGCGAGGGCCTCCTTCGTCGGCTGAGACTCGTGTCCAGCCTACTACGCCTCCGGCACGGCTCGGCAGGGCACGTAGGCTGCCGCGATGACCGAGATCCGCGAGATCGCCGAGGACGAGCTCGAGCGTTGGATCGCGGCCGCGAAGGCGGCGCTGGACGAGGCCGACACCGTCGAGGGCTACCTCGACTGGAAGCGCCAGGCGCGCGAGACGATCTGGCTTCTCGCATCCGACGAGGGGCGCGACGTCGGGACGGCGATCGGCGTCGGAGGCTGGCATTCCCCCGAGGGCGTCGCCCGCGGCGAGGTTCGGGTCGTGCCGGAGGAGCGCGGCAGCGGCGTGGGGTCGGCGCTGCTCGGGGCGCTCTCCGCCTGGGCGCGCGGACTCGGCTACGCGGAGCTCACCGGGCCGGTGAAGGAGGAAGACTCGAGCGCACTGGCGTGGGTGGCGCGCCGCGGGTTCGTCGAGGTCGGGCGCAACTCGTTGCTCGTGCTCGATCTAACGGCGATCGAGGCGCCGCGGGTCGAGCCGCCCGACGGGGTCGCGATCGTGACCTGGGCAGAGCGACCGGGCGCTGAGCGCGCGATGTACGAGGTAGCCCGCGAGGCGTACCCCGACGTGCCGGGCGAGGACGACGCGGTGATGGCGCCGTTCGAGGAGTGGCTCTCGATGGACATGCAGGGCGCCGGCGACCGTCCGGAGGCGACGTTCCTCGCGCTCGCGGACGGGGAGGTCGTCGCGTACGCGAAGCTTTCGCTGTCGCGTGCGCGGCCCGCGGTGGCGATGCACGACATGACGGGCGTCCGGCGCGCCTGGCGTGGGCGCGGCGTCGCGCGGGCGCTCAAGGCGGCCGAGATCGCGTGGGCGAAGACGTCGGGCTACGAGCGGCTCGAGACGCAGAACGAGGAGCGCAACGAGCCGATCCGCAGGCTCAACGAGCGCTTCGGCTACGTCGTCACGCCGGGTTCTGTGACGGTGCGCGGGCCGATCTGAGGGACGGTGGAGCAATTGGCACTCACTCGGCACGGTTTGCCCTTGACGAAGAACGGTGTCTGACACCGTTGTCCGATTCGAGCCGCTGCCAGAAGACGACCTGCCTGCAAACAGGCGAATCGTCGTGAGCACTCGTGACCACGGTGTCAGACACCGCCCGCGGTGCAGCGTCAGCGACGCGCCTTGAGCGCGCGCTCCATCTGGCGCTTCGCGTCGCGCTCGGCGAGGTCGCGCCGCTTGTCGATCCGCTCCTTGCCGCGCGCGAGCGCAAGCTCCACCTTCACCTTGCCGTCCTTGAAGTAGAGCCGCGTCGGCACGAGCGTGAGGCCCTTCTCGCGCACCTTGCCGTAGAGCGAGTCGATCTCGCGGCGGTGGAGCAGCAGCTTGCGGTCGCGCTCCGGCCGGTGGTTGGCGAGGTTGCCGCTCGCGTACTCGGAGATCGACGCGCCGACCAGCCACGCCTCGCCGCCTCGGATCTCCGCGTACGCCTGGCCGAGCTGCGCGCCGCCGTCGCGGAGCGACTTCACCTCGGTGCCGGTCAGCTGGAGGCCGGCCTCGATGCGCTCGAGGAGGTGGTAGTCGTGCCGCGCGCGGCGGTTCTCGGTGATGAGCTTCGTCCCCGACACGGGGCGGATTGTAGGGCGCGCCGGCTGCGCGCCCTCAGACCGCGCGGGCCTCGGCGAGCCGGCGGGCGAGCTCGCGCAGCATGTGCAGTGCGAAGCTCGGCTCGGTCTCGACGAGCGCGAGGAAGTCGTCCCGGGGAATCGAGACGCAGCGCACCGGGGTCGTCGCCCGGACGCGCGCCACGCGCGCGCCGTCGTCGACGAGCAGCGCGAGCTCACCGAAGAAATCGCCCGGCCCGAGCGTGAGCTTGCCCGAGCGAAGCTCCACCTCGACGCTGCCCTCGCAGAGCACGAACATCCCTGCGCCCGCGTCGCCCTCGAGCGCGAGGACTCGACCGTCGGCGGCGCGTAACTCGGCCGCGCGGACGGCAAGTCGCTGCAGCCCGACTTCGGTCAAACCCGCGAACGGCGGCAGGCGGCGCAGCTCGTCGACATCCATGGGACGTGTCTATACCAGTACGCTTGCCTCGTGCGCGCGTTCGACACACCCCTCCCGCTCTACGGCGAGGAACGCGAGCGCGGCGACCTCCGCGACTGACCGGGTCCGGCTCGCCCGGTCTCGTCGTCCCACCACGGAGGTTCTCGTGAACGTCACCACCACGCTCGGGCTCGCGGCAGCCGCATTCGGCGTCGCGATGGGGCTCTCGCCGCTCCTGCAGGTCAGGCAGATGGTCGCCCGCGGCTCGTCCGGGGACGTGTCGCTCCCGTTCCTGCTCGTGCTCCTCGT
>DASUZN010000142.1:0-3508 GCA_036376855.1 Gaiella sp.
ACTTCCTCGCGAAGACGACGTCCTCGCAGCTCGCCCGCGACCAGGTCCAGGCGTTCTGCCGCAACTGGCGCAAGGTCGACCTCGCATACGCGCGCTCGAAGAACCTCACGCCCTACGACGTCCTGATCATCGCGTCGATGATCGAGAAGGAGACCGCCGTCCCGCGGGAGCGGCGGCTCGTCGCGGCCGTCATCTACAACCGCCTCAGGAACCGGATGCCGCTCGGGATCGACGCCACGATCCGCTACGGCCTGAACATCCCCGGCACCGAGTCACTGACGAAAGCAGCCCTCCGCTCCGAGTCGCCGTTCAACACGCGCCTGCGTCCCGGGCTGCCACCGACCCCGATCGCGAACCCGGGCCTCGCCTCGATCCGGGCCGCGGCGAACCCCGCCCATGTCGACTACCTCTACTACGTCCGCAAGCCGAAGTCGATCGCGCACTACTTCACGGCGGACGAGACGGACTTCCTCCGCAAGGTCTGCCAGTACGGCTACGCCTGCGACTGACGCTCGCGATCCCGCCCGTCGGCGGCATCTCGCTGGGTGCGCACGTACTCGCGCGCACGATCGACCAGCGTGTCGAAGACGTCGCCGAGGTGCTCGGCGGGCGCACGATCCGCGTTGAGCCACTCGGGCGGGAGCAACTCGCGCCGCGCGCGCTCGTGCTCCTGACTGGCCTCGAAGAGACGCAGCAGCCTCCGATCGACGTTGTCGACGCCCACGACGTCCGTATCGGCAGGTGGGCGCGCATCTGTGACCCCTGATCGTTTACGCACTGTCGACTCGTAGGAACGCCAATCCTTGGTCACTCCTGACCTCAACCTGGCGGGCCGTCGGCTCCTCCGGCGATACTGCCGCCCCGTGCCGAGCTACTTCCGTGACCCTGAGGCGCCCGAACCGAACAACCCGCGTCGCGTTGGGGTCGTCGCGTTCATTCAGCGGGACGGGTCGCTCCTGCTCGAGCGCCGTGCAGATTTCGGAACGTGGGGACTTCCGGGCGGAGCACTTGACGAAGACGAGACCGTCGAGCAAGGCATCGCACGCGAGGTCCTCGAGGAAACTGGCCTCGAGGCGCTGTCGATCGAGTTACTCGGCGTCTTCTCCGATCCGTCTCGGATCATCGAGTACGACGATGGCAACGTCTATCGCCTCCTCACGATCGCATTCGTCGTCTCCGTCGCACCCGGAGAACCGCGTCTCAGCGAGGAGTCTCTCGAGCTGCGTTTCGTCCCGTTCGCACGGGTACGCGAGCTCGAGATCGGCGCCTCCCATGTTCCGGTCGTCGACGCCTTCATCGAGGGACACGCGCGACCGGTCGTCGCGTGATCGAGATCCGCGGTACGACGATGCTCGTCGGGCTGCTCGGCTTGCCCACGTCGCACTCGCTTTCGCCTCCGATGCAGAACGCCGGATTCGAGGCGCTCGGGCTCGACTGGGCCTATGTGCCGCTGCCGACCCCACCCGAGCTGCTGGGTGACGCTGTGCGGGGGCTCGTCGCGGCGGGCTTCGCGGGTGCGAACGTCACGATTCCGCACAAGGAGGCGGTCACCGAGCTGTGCGACGAGCTCGACGAGGTGGCGCAGCGCGCGGGGTCGGTCAACACGCTCGTGATCCGGGATGGGCGTGTCCACGGCTCGTCGACGGACGGGCTCGCGGTGACGACGCAGATCGAGCCGCGCGGGCGACGCGCGCTCGTGCTCGGCACGGGCGGGGCGGCGAAGGCGGTCGCAGCCGCACTGAAGGAGGCCGGCGCCGAGGTCGTCGTGCGCGGACGCCGGGATCCGGGCTGGCCGCCGTCCGCGGACGGGTTCGACGTGCTCGTCAACGCGACACCGGTGAAGGAGGAGCTCGTGGTCGCGCCACGTGCCGGAATGCAGGTCGTCGACCTCGCCTACCTCGTCGACGGCAGGCCGACGGCGCTGATCGAGGCTGCCCGCGCGCTCGACTGCCACCCGTGCGTCGACGGGCTCGACGTCCTCCTCGCGCAGGGCGCGGCCTCGTTCGAGCGCTGGACGGGCGAGCCCGCGCCGCTCGTCGCGATGCGCGCTGCATTGAGAGGCGGTGTCTGACACCGCTGACTCCGGCAGCCCCGGTTCGGTGGCGAAGGCGCCCAGCCGGCCATGGCGCGAGGAGACGGTCGCGGTCCGGCGAGCGCCTCACCGGACCAGCGATGCGGTCTCGGCAACCCTATGGACGAGTTGGCACGCATTCGGCACCGCTTCGGGTTGACACGATTCGGTGTCTGACACCGGTTCTGCGTCTGGGCAACGGCGTGCCCTGCGTAGGATCGCGGCATGTCGCTGCACGTCGTCACGGCGGGCGAGTCCCACGGGCCGGCGCTCGTCGCGATCGTGACCGGGCTTCCCGCCGGATTGCGCCTCGAGCAGGAGGCGATCGACGCCGACCTGCGGCGGCGGCAGCAGGGATACGGCCGGAGCCCTCGCCAGAAGCTCGAGTCGGACGAGGTCGAGGTCCTCTCCGGCCTCCGGCACGGCCTCACGCTCGGCACGCCGCTGACGCTCGTCGTCCGGAACCGCGACCACGCGAACTGGACGTGGGGGATGAGCCCCTGGCCGCCCGACGGAGAGCCCTCGGGGAAGGGCGCGAAGCCCGTCACGCTGCCGCGGCCGGGCCACGCCGACCTCCCCGGGGTACTCAAGTACGACCACGGCGACGTCCGCAACGCACTCGAGCGCGCCTCGGCGCGCCACACGGCCGTCCACGTGGCGGCGGGGTCCGTCGCGAAGGCGCTGCTCGGCAGACTCGGCATCGACGTCGCCGGCCGCCCGGTGGAGGTCGGCGGCGAGACCACCGACGAGGGGATGCATGCCGCCACCGACGCGGCGCGCAAGGACCGCGACACGCTCGGCGGGATCGTCGAAGTCGTCGCGACGGGCGTGCCACCCGGCTTCGGCTCCTATGCCGAGAAGCGAGACCGGCTCGACGCGCGCCTCGCCCTCACCCTCATGGGAATCCAGGCCGTCAAGGCCGTCGAGGTCGGCGACGGGCTCCAGCTCGCACGACGCCGCGGGTCACAGGCGCACGACGAGATCTACCCGGGCCTCGCCCGACACTCGAACCACGCGGGCGGCATCGAGGCGGGCATCTCGAACGGCGAGCCGATCGTCGTCCGCGCGGCGATGAAGCCGCTTCCAACGCTCATGCGGCCCCTGGACTCGGTCGACCTCGAGACCGGCGAGCCCGCGAAAGCACTGGTCGAGCGATCGGACGTGCAGGCGGTCGAGGCGCTCGCCGTGGTCGCGGAGGCCGCCGTCGCGTTCGAGCTCGCCCGCGCGGCGCTCGACAAGCTCGGCGGCGACGCGATGGTCGACGTCCTCGCGGCCCGCGACGCGTACCTCGCCCGGATCGGCGAGCGATGGCATCCCGGCCGCTGAACGCGCTCGGGCGGCACCTGGCGCTCGCCGGGTTCATGGGCTCGGGGAAGACGACCGCCGGCAGGGCCGTCGCGGAGCGGCTCGGCCGAGCGTTCGTCGACCTCGACGACG
>DASUZN010000143.1:0-2554 GCA_036376855.1 Gaiella sp.
GCCGGATGCCTTCCGCCTCGCTGCGACGTACGGCTTCCCGATCGAGCTCACCGTCGAGCTCGCCCGCGAGCGCGGCCATGCGGTGGACGTCGACGGCTACCGAACCGAGATGGAGCGCCACCGCGAGATCTCGCGCGGGACGGGGGAAAAGGGACTCGGCCAGCGCGCTGCTGACTTCGCGCAGGTTGCCGGCTTCGCCGTCGAGTTCGTGGGCTACGCAAAGGTCGACGTCCTCACGCAGCTCGGCGCACTGGAGGACCTCGGTGATGGAACGTTCCTCGCGAAGCTGCGCGAGTCGCCGTTCTACCCGGCGGGCGGTGGCCAAGTGACCGACCAGGGCTGGATCGAGCGCGACGACGACGCGGCCGTTCGTGCCGCGCTGATCGACGCGTACCGATTCGACGCCGACCAGGTGCTCGTCTTCCGTGGCCAGGGCTTCGTGGCGGGCGATCGCGTGCGCGCGGTCGTGCCGTGGGCCGTCCGGTTCCCGACGATGGCGAACCACACCGCGACCCACCTCCTGCAGGCGGCGCTTCGCGAGGTACTCGGCGAGCACGTCGTGCAGGCAGGCTCGGCCGTACGTCCCGACAAGCTGCGCTTCGACTTCACGCACGCGTCGCAGCTGACCCCCGAGGAGCGCGAGGCGATCGAGCAGCGCGTCAACCGCGCGATCTTCGCGAACGTCTCGGTCACCACGTTCGAGACGACGTTGGACGAGGCTCGCAGACTCGGCGCCATGGCGCTCTTCGGCGAGAAGTACGGCGACGTCGTCCGCGTCGTCGACGTCAAGGGCACCTCGACGGAGCTCTGCGGGGGGACCCACGTGCGCTCGACCGCCGAAATCGGCGCCTTTGCGATCCTCGGCGAGGGCTCGGTCGGAGGCGGGACGCGCCGGATCGAGGCCGTCACCTCGGGCGAGGCCTGGGCGTCGCTGCGGGCACGCGCGACGGAGGTCGACGCGTTGCGGGCAGAGCTGGAGGAGACGCGTCGCGAGCTCAAGCGCAAGCCGCAGGCCGCCGAGGTGACGGCCGACCCCGATGCCGTTGTCATGGCCGTCGACGGCGTCAACGTCGTCGTGCAGGCGGTCGACGGCTTCGAGGGCGACGCGCTTCTCGACCTCTCCGACCGGTTCAAGCAGCGCCACGCCCCGGCGGCCGTGGTGCTCGGCGCGACCGGCGACGGCAAGGTGTCGCTCGTCGCGAACTTCGACGAGGCGGTCGCGAACCGGATCAGCGCAGCCGACGTGATCCGCGGGGCGGCACCGTTGGTGGGCGGTGGCGGAGGCGGGCGGCCGACGATGGCGCGCGCGGGCGGGAAGGACGGCGACAAGCTCCCCGAGGCGCTAGCCGAGGCGGAGCGCTTGATCCGCGCAGCCCTGTGAGGACGCTCGCGCTGGACTACGGCGCCGCGCGCACCGGCGTCGCGGTGTCGGACGCGACCGGGACGCTCGCTCGGCCCCTAGGGGTCGTGGAGCGGGCGGCGACCGACGCGGGGCTCGCCGAGGTGGTCGCCCTCGTGGCGGAGCACGAGGCTGGGCTGGTCGTGGTCGGGCTTCCGTTGACGCTGCGCGGCGAGCGCGGTGCTCAGGCCCGGGAGACCGAGGCGTTCGTGGAAGCGCTCCGCGCGCGGCTCCAGGTTCCGGTGGAGACCGAGGACGAGCGGTTCACGACCGCGCTCGCCCAGCAGACCGGTGGCCGCGCCCCCGAGGACGCGCTCGCCGCCGCGCACCTGCTGCAGGGCTGGCTGGAGCGGGCGCGGTGAGACGTGGCCTCGCGCTGATCGCGGTGGTGGCGGTGGTCGGCGTCGGGGCCTTCGCGGCGACGGCGTGGATTGCCGGCGGCGACGACCAGGCGCCCGCGGTGACGGCGACCGCTCCACCGCCGCTCGCTCGCCTGACGATCATCTTCCCGGAGGGATTCACGATCCGCGAGATGGCGGACCGCGTCGCCGCGGTTCGCGCGATCGCGATCCGCAAGCGCGGGGTCACGCCGCTGCTCACGCGCGACGGTTACCTGCGCGCGGTCGACCGAGCCGTCGCGCCGCCGCGGTTTCGCAAGGACATGACGCGCGACTCGCTCGAGGGCTTCCTCTTCCCGGCGTCCTACGAGTTCACGCAGAAGACGACCGCCCGCGAGCTCGTCGCCGATCAGCTCACGGCCTTCCGCCAGCGTTTCCCGACTGTCGATCTCTCCTACGCACGCTCCAAGAACCTGACCCCGTACGACGTGCTGATCATCGCGTCGATGATCGAGAAGGAGACGGCGGTGCCGCGGGAGCGACGCCTCGTCGCCGCGGTCATCTACAACCGCTTGCGGAACCGCATGCCGCTCGGGATCGACGCGACGATCCGCTACGGCCTGCACATCCCCGGCACCGAGTCGCTGACGAAGGCAGCCCTGCGCTCCGAGTCGCCCTTCAATACGCGCCTGCGTCCCGGGCTGCCACCGACCCCGATCGCGAACCCGGGCCTCGCCTCGATCCGGGCCGCGGCGAACCCCGCCCATGTCGACTACCTCTACTACGTCCGCAAGCCGAAGTCGATCGCGCACTACTT
>DASUZN010000144.1:0-4650 GCA_036376855.1 Gaiella sp.
GGTGCTCGCCAACTGCAAGGCCGAGACGGGCCTCGAGCCCCCGACGCCCGCGAAGCCGCTGCGCTGGTCGCCACTCGAGGACGGGGCCGAGGCGCTCGCCCGGCTCCGGGAGCGGGAGGCGGTGTAGCCGTGTCCGGCACGGAGTTCGAGGGCTTCGGGCAACGGGGTGGCGGGGTCGGCCGCCGCCCCGCGCTCGTGATCATCGACATGAACAACGGCTTCACCGACCCCGCCTCGCCGCTCGTCTGCGAGCTCGACGAGACGATCGACGCGATCCGCCGGCTGCTCGACGCAGCGCGCAGGGCGGAGATCCCGGTGGTCTTCACGACCGTCTCCTACGGCGAGGGCGACAAGGTGACCGCGAAGGCCTTCATCGAGAAGGTGCCCGCGCTCCTGACGCTCGAGGCCGGGTCGCCGTGGGTCGAGATCGACGCGCGGATCGCGCCGCGCCCCGAGGAGCCTGTCCTCAACAAGCTGTATGCGTCCGCGTTCTTCGGGACGCCGCTCGCGAGCCTGCTCGCCTCGCACCAGTGCGACAGCGTGATCGTGACGGGCGCTTCGACCTCCGGCTGTGTGCGGGCGACGGCCGTCGACGTCCTCCAGCACGGCTACCGGCCGGTCGTCCCCCGCGAGGCGGTCGGCGACCGAAACCCGGCGGCTCACGATGCGACGCTCTACGACATCGATCTCAAGTACGGCGACGTCGTGTCGCTCGACGAGTGCCTGGAGTCACTGGGAGCGCTGGTTGGCGCACACGCTGGTTGAGAAGATCCTGCTCGCGCACTGCGACGCGGGCGACGTCCGGCCCGGCGACGTCGTCACCGTCCGCTGCGACGTCGTGATGGCAAACGACGTCTCCGGGCCGGTCGCGTTCCGGGCGATGGAGAAGATGGGCGCGACGCGCGTGTTCGACCCGTCCCGGGTCGTGATGGTGGCCGACCACTTCATGCCGGCGAAGGACGTGAAGTCCGCCGAGCTGCAGGGCCGCCTCCAGCGCTGGTCCGACGAGCAAGGCGTCACGTTCTACGGCCAGGGCCGCGGCGGGATCGAGCACACGCTGCTCTGTGAGGAGGGCTGGATCGTGCCCGGCGCCGTGATCGCGGGCGGCGACTCGCACACCTGTACCTACGGCGCCCTCGGCGCGTTCGGCACGGGGCTCGGCTCGACCGACATCGCGTCGTGCCTCGCGCTCGGATCGTTCTGGCAGGCCGTGCCGGACACGATCCAGGTCGAGCTCACCGGGAGGACGGGGGCGTTCGTGACGGGGAAGGACGTGATCCTGGCCGTCATCGGCGAGATCGGCGTGGGCGGCGGGACGAATGCGGTGCTCGAGTTCGTCGGCCCGGGGGCGGAGGCGCTCTCGGTCGACGAGCGCCTGGCGGTCGCGAACATGGCGGTCGAGGCCGGATCGGAGACGGGCATCTTCCCGGCCGACGAGAAGGTCGGGCGCTACCTCGACGGCCGGGCACGGAGCCCCTGGTCCGCGGAGCGCTCCGACCCCGATGCGATCTTCCGGCAGCGCCTCGAGCTGGACCTGTCGGTGCTCGAGCCGCTCGTCGCCGTCCCGCATCTTCCGGGCAACGTCAAGACCGTCTCGGAGGCGGGTCCGGTGTCGATCGACCAGGTGTACATCGGGAACTGCGCGAACGGGACCATGACCGACCTGCGGCAGGCCGCCTCGATCCTCCGCGGCCGCCACGTCCATCCGCGCACGCGGGCGATCGTCGTCCCCGCGACGCAGGCGATCTGGCGCGAGGCCGCAGCGGAGGGCCTGCTCGACCAGTTCGTGGAGGCGGGCGCGATGGTCTCCACGCCGACGTGCGGCGCGTGCTTCGGCGGGTCGAACGGGATCCTCGCGCCGGGCGAGAACGCCGTCACGACGACGAACCGGAACTTCCGGGGCCGGATGGGCTCGCCCGAGGCCGGCGTCTATCTCGCGAACGCCTGGGTCGCCGCAGCGGCCGCGGTCGCCGGCGAGCTCGTCCATCCGGAGACGATCACGTGACGAGGGTCGAGGGCGTCGCGCTCGTCGTGCCCGGCGACGACGTCGACACGGACGTCATGTACCCGGGCGCGTACCTGAACATCGAGGACCCGGCGCAGATGGCGCAGTACCTCTTCGAGGGCTTCGACCCCTCGCTCCGCGGGCGCGTGGTCGACGGGACGATCCTCGTCGTCGGATCGAACTTCGGCATCGGCTCCTCGCGCGAGCACGTCCCCCTCGCGATGCAGGGGAGCGGGATCCGCGGCGTCGTCGGCCGCAGCTTCGCGCGGATCTTCTACCGCAACTGTGTCAACCTCGGCCTCGCGATCGTCGCCTGCCCTGCAGCCGCCGACGCCGCGCGCGACGGCTCGCGCATCGCGATCGACGCCACGGGCACGGTCGAGGTCGACAGCGTCGCGTTCGACGCACCCAGGTCCTCAGCGCTGGTCCTCGAGCTCGGCGCCGCCGGCGGCCTCGTGGAGTGGACTGCGTCCCGGCTCTCGGACTCGCGCCGCACCTAGCGCGGTTCGCCGCCCGAGCCGATCAACCGTGCGCCTCGTCCGTGCGTGAGGAAGCTCACGCTCCAGCGGATGAGGACGAGGAGGCGGTTCTGGAAGCCGATCAGGTACCAGAGGTGGACGAGGAGCCACGTCATCCACGCGAGGAAGCCGCTCAGCCTGAGCCCGTGGATGTCGGCGACGGCGGCGGCGCGGCCGATCGTGGCCAGGTTGCCCTTGTCGCGGTAGCGGAACGGCTCGTGCGGACGGTCTTCGAGCCGGGCGCGGATGACCTGCGCGACGTGGCGTCCCTGCTGCATCGCGACCGGGGCGACTCCGGGGAACAGCCGCGCCTCGCCGGACGAGTCGCGCACGCGAACCATGTCGCCGATCGCGAGCACCTCGGGGTGCCCGGGCAGCGTCAGGTCGGGCTCGACCGTGAGCCTGCCGGAACGGTCGAGCTCTGCGCCGGCGTGCTCCGCGAGCCGGCCCGCGAGGCCTGAGGCGGTGACGCCGGCGGCCCAGATGACCACGCGGCTCGCGACACGCTCGGTGGCGCCGCTTCCGTCGACGAGCGCGACGCCGTCGTCGTCGATGCCGACCACGGTGCGTCCGGTCAGGACCGTGACGCCCAGTCGCCGCAGCGAGCGCTCGGCCTTCGCGGACAGCGAGGGCGGGAAGCTCGTCAGCACGCGGTCGGCGGCCTCGACGAGGATGATGCGGGCGCTGCGTGGGTCGATGTTGCGGAAGTCGCGGCGCAGCGTGTCGAGCGCCAGCTCGCCGATCTGACCGGCCATCTCGACACCGGTCGGGCCACCGCCGACGACGACGAAGGTGAGCCACGCATCGCGATCGTCTTCGTGCGGCGTCGCCTCGGCAGCCTCGAACGCGGCGAGGAGGCGGCCGCGGGCGGCCAGCGCGCTCTCGATCGACTTCACCTCGACGGCATGTGCCCGCCAGTCGTCGTGCCCGAAGTAGGCGTAGGACGAGCCGCCCGCGACGACCAGGCTGTCGTAGTGCAGCTCTGCGGGGGCGGGCACCCCGGACACGGAGCCGAGCCGCACCACGCGCGCGTCGAGGTCGAAGTCGCGGGCCTCCGCGAGCAGCACGCGCACGTTGCGCTGGCGCTTGAAGATCGCGCGCAGGGGATAGGTGATCTCGCCCGGAGACAGCGCCCCCGTCGCCACCTGATACGTGAGCGGCTGGAAGAGGTGGAAGTTGCGGCGGTCGACGAGAGTGATCTCGACAGGCGCGCGCTGCAGCCCGGCGACCACCCGGAGCCCGCCGAAGCCTCCGCCGACGACCACCACTCGATGTGTCGGGTTCTCCATGCGCTGCGCGTCCCTCGACCGTCCGATGCTACGCGGCCGTGGCTGGGCGCCGTCGACGCCTTCTCGCGACGCGGGCAGGCCTGTGTCCCGAGGGCTGGCAACACAGCGGAGGGTGCGCTCGGGTCAGGCGGTCGTGGCCCGGTCGCCCCAGGCGTTGTCGATCACGTACAGCCAGGTGCCGTCGGCCTGTCTTCGGGCGACCTCGGCGGTTGTGGCCCCGAGATCGGCCGGGCTCCCGTCGGGCATCGTCCCGCCGGTCAGCGACCAGCGGTTCGACAGGTAGGCGAGGTCACCGACGCGGAGGACGAGTAGCGACTCGATCGTGATCCGGCCCTCGCGGTCGAGAAGCCAGCGAAGCGCGTCGCGGATGCCGTCGATCCCCTCGACGACCACGTCCGGCTGCGGGACGAGCGTCGCGTCCGGCTCGTAGAGCGCCAGCAGCCCTTCGAGGTCGGCGGCGTTGAATGACTGCTCGAACAGGCGGTGGATCTGCTCTGGCTCGGTGGCGGGCATCGCTCCCCCTTCATGAGTCCCGGAGAAACAGCTCCCGCTGCCTCAGGGCGCCAAGCGTTTCACCTCCATCGTACGCTCCGTCGACGGCGTGGCCAGCGGCTGGTGGCCCGCTCACGACGTCTGCAACGGGTGCGTCTCCGACGCATGCTCACGGATGCCGAGCACGTCGAATGCGGTGACAGGTCGCTGGAACCCCTTGAGCCTGAACTCGCCCATCGACTGCACCTCGACGTCGTCTCCGACCTCCGCGTACAGGCGCTGCGTGATGAGGATCTGGCCTGCGGCGGCCTCGTCGGCGAGCCGTGAGGCGAGATTCGTGACCGCG
>DASUZN010000145.1:0-4680 GCA_036376855.1 Gaiella sp.
GTCGCATGGAGGAGGTTCATCGGCGGCGCCCCGATGAAGCCCGCAACGAACAGGTTGACGGGACGGTCGTAGACCTCCTGGGGGACGCCGGCCTGCTGCAGCCGGCCGCCTTGCATCACGGAGACGCGGTCGCCGAGCGTCATCGCCTCGCTCTGGTCGTGCGTCACGTAGACGGTCGTCACCGCGAGGTCGCGCTGGATCCGGGCGATCTCGGCGCGCATCTGGATGCGCAGCTTGGCGTCGAGGTTCGACAGCGGCTCGTCCATCAGGAACACGCGCGGCTCGCGCACGATCGCGCGGCCCATCGCGACGCGCTGCCGTTGGCCGCCGGAGAGGGCGCCGGGCTTCTTCTTCAGCTCGCCGGCGAGGCCGAGGATCTTCGCCGCCTCGGTGACGCGGCGCTTGATCTCGCTCTTCGGGATGCGCCGCATCTTGAGGCCGAACGCCATGTTGTCGTAGACCGACATGTGTGGATAGAGCGCGTAGTTCTGGAAGACCATCGCGATGTCGCGTTTCTTCGCGGGCAGGTCGTTGACGATCTCGTCGCCGATCCGGATCTCGCCCTCGGTCACCTCCTCGAGGCCGGCGATCATCCGCAACGCGGTCGTCTTGCCGCATCCGGACGGGCCGACGAAGACCATCAGCTCGCCGTCCGAGATCTCGAGGTCGAGCGAGCGAACGGCCCTCGTGCCGTCGTCGTAGACCTTCGTGAGGTTGTCGAGGGTGATGCCGGCCATGGTCAGCCCGCGGCCGGCGCCGCGACCGGCACGACGCCGAGTCGCTCGAGCTCGCTCAGCACGAAGGCGACCGACTCCTCGGGCTGCAGCGCAACGGTGTCGGCGACGATCTCCGCGTCCTCGGGCTCCTCGTACGGGTCGTCGACGCCGGTGAACTGCGTGATCTCGCCGGCGAACGCCTTCGCGTAGAGGCCCTTCACGTCGCGCCGCGCGCACTCCTCGACCGGCGCCTTCACCCACACCTCGACGAACGGGCCCTGCTCCTCCACGAGTGCCCGTACCCGTTTGCGCGTCCCGTCGTACGGCGAGATGGCGGCGACGACCACCGCCGCGCCATGACGCGTGAGCCGCGAGGCGACCCAACCGATCCGCTCGATGTTCGTGTCGCGATCCTCGTGCGAGAAACCGAGGCCCTTCGAGAGGTGCGTCCGGACGACGTCCCCGTCGAGCACCTCGACATGCAGGCCGCGCTGCTCGAGCTCGGCCGCGACGGCGTGGCCGATCGTCGTCTTCCCGGCTCCCGAGAGGCCGGTGAGCCAAACCGTGAACCCCGTCTGCGCGGTCGATGCCACGGCGGAGTCGTACCAGAGGCGCGGTACCCGCCCGGCGGGAACTCAGCCGACGACGTCGGCCGTGGGATGGAGAAACGGGACGTCGGCTCCTTCGAGCCCCGGCGTGTGCCACCCGGCCCGTAGCACATCGACCAGCGAGGGCGGTGTGATCAGCGTCGCCGTCCCGTCCGGCCGCGGCTCCGCCCGGCCGTAGCCCACGAGCGACCAGGGCCGGAGCGCGTCGCCCAACACCAGCTTCGGTGCGCCGCCGTGGAGCACGAACGCGCCGTCCGGCAGCCTGTCGAACGCGACGGCGTGAAGCCGGCGCTCGCGAGTTGCAAGGTCGATCCGCTCGTCGTGCAGCCGGGCGTCGATCACGTCCGCCCCGCCTTCGTCGTGGAGCTCGCGCCAGGTCGCCGAGAACCGGTCGTAGTCTGCGCGGCGACATTCGGCGCACGGGCGGTGCCCGGCCGCGAACGCTGTCGCCTCGTCGAGGAAGAAGAGCTCCGTGAACCGCCCCGGCCGCACGAGCGGCGAGCGACGCCGGCCGCGGAACTGGAGGCGGCACGCGATCCAGCGACGCACCTGGTACACGCGCCGGATGCGGCCCTCCGCATCGTGGAGGCAGCCGCGATTCCCATAGACGAGCCCGCGGGCAGGGTCGGCGACGAGCTCGCCGAGCGGCGTGACGCGGTTCTGCAGAGGCACCCGGGCAGCGTAGAGGGGGTGGGGCCGGCGCATCCGGCCCGACCCCGGGGACGTCAGGCGGCGACGCCTGCCTTGGCGCTCACACCGAGCTTCGTGCCGAGCAGGATCTCGCCGATGCGCGACTCCTTGAGCTCGAGCCGGTCTCCGAGATTCGCCGCCACCCAGTCCGCGGCGGCCATGGTCGCCGCCTCCGCGCTCTCCTTCGAGTCCCAGGCGCTGAAGGAGAGGATCTCGTCGTCGCTCTCGACGAGCGAGTAGGCCTGGAAGCCGGGCTGCGCCTCGAAGATGGGCAGCATCCCGTCCTCGGCCTGCCGGGCGAGCTCGTGAGCGTCACCCGTGAAGCCGTACCGCGCGAAGCGACCGTGCATGCGCACCTCCCGTCGGGCCGCCCTTACGCCGCGTGGCCCACCCACGAGGGCGTAGCGACCTCGGCTCCACCCTGCCACAACTCGTGCGTGTTGTCACGATCTCGCATAACGCTCGGGCGCGTGTAACCCGACCGCAACACGCGCGCGCATAGCGTGCCGCCATCGACTGGACGCTCTTCCACGCCGTGAACTCGTCCGTCGCCACGCGCGACTGGCTCGAGGACCCGACGACGGCCCTCGCGGACGTCGCGGTCCCGCTGTACGCCCTTGCGACGGTCGGGCTCTGGTTCCTCGCGCGCCCCTACGGGCCGGTGCGCTGGAAGCTCGCTTCGGCCTCCGCGCTCGTCGCGGCGGGGGTCGCGCTGCTCGCGAACCAGGCGATCTCGCACCTCTGGGAGCGGCCGCGGCCGTTCACCGCCCACGCGGCACTGACGCATGTCCTCGGGGCGCGGACGACCGACCCGTCGTTCCCGAGCGACCATGCGGCGGCGGCGTTCGCGATCGCGTTCGCGGTCTTCGCGTTCTCGCGACGGGCTGGCGCGATCTTCCTGGCGGTCGCGACCCTCATCGGCCTCTCACGCATTGCGCTCGGGATGCACTACCCGACCGACGTCCTCGCCGGGCTGCTCGTCGGGCTCGCATCGGCCGCGCTCGTCACGCGAGCGGGGATTCCGTGGGTGAGCCGCATCGTCGCGCTCGTGAGCCGCGTCACCGACCCGCTGCTCCGGCCGGTCTGGGGCGGCGTCCGCCGCGTCGCCTCGTCGCTGCGCGTTTTCCCGTAGCGCGGAACCGCGTCCCTGCGGATGCGACAACGACGTGCCGACGCGAGGCTCGGGACGACCGCTCGTACGGTCATCCGCGAGGAAAGGAGCTTCGATGGCCGCCATCGACACCACCGAGCAGGCGCCTGCCGTCACCGCGAAGATCGCGTCAACGCCGCCCGGCCACTACCGCGCCGTCGTCGTCCACGACTTCTCGTCGCGACTGACGATCGACGAGGTTCCCCGCCCGGTGCTCGAGCCTGGGCAGATCCTCGTCGAGGTCGAGGCGACCGGTCTCTGCCACACCGACATCCACGCCGCCCACGGCGACTGGCCCGTCAAGCCGTCGCCCCCGTTCGTCCCCGGCCACGAGGGCATCGGGATCGTCCGCGAGCTCGGCCCCGGCGTGACCGAGGTGGCGCTCGGCGACCGCGTTGCGATGCCGTGGCTCGGCTATGCCTGCGGCACCTGCGACTACTGCGTCTCGGGCTGGGAGACGCTCTGTCTCGAGCAGAGGAACATGGGCTACTCCATCGACGGCGGCTTCGGCGAGTACGCCGTCGCCTACGGCCGCTACGTCGTCAGGGTGCCGGACGGCATCGACCCGTTCGACGCAGCCCCGCTCACGTGCGCCGGCGTCACGACGTACAAGGCGATCAAGGTCGCGGGCACCCGCTCGTCGGACCTCGTCGCGGTGTTCGGCGTCGGCGGGCTCGGCCACATGGCGATCCAGTACGCGCGCATCGCGGGCGGCAGGGTCGTCGCGGTCGACCTGACCGACGAGAAGCTCGAGCTCGCACGCGAGCTCGGAGCCTCGTTCACCGTGAACGCGGCGAAGGAGGACCCCGCGGCGGCCATCCAGCGCCTCGGCGGAGCCGACCAGGCGATCGCGCTGGCGGTCTCGCCACGCTCGTTCGAGCAGGCGTTCGGGTCGCTGCGACGGGGCGGCACGCTCGTCTTCGTGGCATTGCCCGCGGACAACGAGATGAAGCTGCCGATCTTCGAGACGGTGCTCAACGGGATCACGGTGGTCGGTTCGATCGTCGGCACCCGCACCGACCTGCGGGAGGTGTTCGAGCTCCACGCGGCCGGTCAGACGACGGTCACGCGCGAGATCAGGCCCCTCGCGGAGGTCAACGAGGCGATCGCGGACGTCGAGGCAGGACGCGTCGCCGCGCGCATCGTGCTCGCCCCGTAGCGGGCGGGCAGGGCAGGCGGGAGGGCGGCCGCACCGCTCTCCCGCAGCGAGCGGGCGCCTTCAGTCGTCGCAGCGGTCGAGCGCCTCGAGCGAGCCGGCCGCGACCGACGAGCGAATCGTGGCGAGCGGCGCCGCGATCGCAAAGCCGGTTCCGGGATCCGTCGCGAACGCCACGGCGACGATCCGCCCCTTGGCGTCGACGACAGGGCCGCCGGGCTCGTCGCGACGAAGATCGGACGTCAGCCGCAGCACCGGCCCCCGGATACCGAACCGCTTACCGGCCACGGTGTCCACGACCACGCCGGGAAAGAGGCGGGGTCTGCCGGCCAGCGGGTAACCCACCACCGCCACAGAGGC
>DASUZN010000146.1:0-3182 GCA_036376855.1 Gaiella sp.
CGATCCCCGCCCGGTGCACCGTGGCGCCTCCCAGCCTGTGCAGGATCGCCGTCGCTCGCTCGACGACGGTCTCGCTGCCGGCGAGGAGCGCCCCGAACGGCGCCGAGAGGCCCTTGTTCAGCGACAGGGCGACCGAGCTCGCCGGGCAGGCGAGCTCGGCGAGCGGGACGCCGAGCGCGACCGCGGCGTTTGCCAGCCGGGCGCCGTCGACGTGCACGCGGCAGTCGTGCCGCCTCGCAGCCGCCGCGAGAGCCGCCGTGAGGCCGGCCGAGAGCACCGTCCCGCCGGCGCGTGTGTGCGTGTTCTCCAGGACGAGGAGCGTGGCGCCGCTCGTCGCGATCTCCTCCTCGACCGCACCGGGATCGAGCCGCCCGTCGGTCGCGAGCACGGGCCTCGGCTCGAGCCGCGCGATCTCCGTGATCGCCATGCCCTCCGAGGTGATGACGTGCGAGGCGGACTCCAGCACGACCCGGTCGCCCGGCTCGCAAAACGTCATGAGCGCTGCGAGGTTCGCCATCCCGCAGGTCGGCACCCAGGTCGCCGCCTGCTTCCCGAGCAGCGCCGCGCCGCGCTCGCAGAGACGGTTGAGCGAGTCGTCCTCGTCGAACCTCGGCCAACCGAGCTCGGCCCGACGCATCGCCTCCCACATCGCGTCCGTCGGAACGGCGCAGAGGTCGGAGCGGAGGTCGATCACACCCGCAGCAGGTGCCGCCCCGGCCTCGCTCCCGTGTGCTCGCCGTCGTCGACGACCGCGACGCCGTTGACCAGGACGTGCTCGACGCCCGTCGCGTAGTGGTGCGGGTCGTCGACCGTGGAGACCTCGTCGAGCGCCTCGTAGTCGAGCACGACGACGTCCGCCGCATAGCCGGGCCGCAGGAGGCCGCGATCCCACAGGCCGAAGTGCGCCGCCGGCATGCTCGTCATCTTGCGGATCGCGTCCTCGAGCCGGAGCGTCCCGTTCCGGCGAACGTGGTGCGTGAGGTAATGGATGTGGCCCGAGTACCCGAGCGGGTGGCGCAGCGCGTCGGCCAGCGGACCCTCCTCGGTCACGGTGAACGTGTCGACGCCGAGGCAGAAGAGTGGATGCGAGATCATCTCCGCCATGTGCTCGTCGGTGAAGAGCCGACCGACGACGAGGATCGCCTCGTAGGCATCGCCAGCGTCGGCCAGCACGTCGAAGAAGCAGTCCCACGGGTCCGACTTCGCAACCTCGGAGATCTGGGCGAAGGTGAGGCCGTCCCACTCCGGGTGCTGCTCGCTCGTCTGCAGGCGCACGCGGTCCCACTCGCCCTTGTGGATGAAGCGCCAGTACCGGTCGCACTCGGTCCGCAAGCGCTTGCGCAGCTCGGTGTCCCGCAACCG
This sequence comes from Gaiella sp., assembly GCA_036376855.1. Lineage (GTDB taxonomy): Bacteria > Actinomycetota > Thermoleophilia > Gaiellales > Gaiellaceae > Gaiella. Next base: position 1,363 of record DASUZN010000146.1, read on the forward strand.
GGCGACGGCGGCCTCGGAGCCGTCTGCGCCGACCCACGGAGGCAGGATTCCCGCAAGCTGCCCGAGCCCGTCGAGGAACGGCGTCGTGTCGGCGAGGACGTCCATTCCCTGCTGGCGCGCGGCCTCCATCATCTCGACGGCGCGCTCCCAGCCCCGGTCGGGCGCGTTCGTGTTGTGGCGGACGTTCAGGTGCGAGATCTCCGCACGGATCCCACCCGCGCGGGCGACCTCGAGGAACTCGGCGATCGCGTCGAGGATGCCCGAGTCGCGATTGCGGACGTGGCTCGTGTAGATGCCGTCGTACTCGCCCGCGATCGCGTTCAGCCGCTTCAGCTCGTCCACGGTCGCCTCGCGACCGGGGTTGAACTCGAGGCCGGTCGACATCCCGAGCGCGCCCGACTCCATGGCCTCGCGCATGAAGCTGTCCATCGTCGCCGCCTGCTCGTCCGTCGGCTGCGGGCCTGAGATGCCGGCCGCCATCCGGAGCGCGTTGTGGCCGACGAACCACGCGAGGTTGGGCGAGTGCCCGACCGCCGTGATGAAGTCGAGGTGCTCGCCGAACGTGCTCCAGGGGATGAGCGGACCGTCGAAGCCGAACGTGTGGAGGCGCTCGGTCTGGGCCACGCGCGAGTGGTCGGTCACCGGCGCGTAGCTCGCACCGCAGTTGCCGACGACCTCGGTGGTGACACCTTGCCGGATCGTGCTCTCGGCGTTCGGGTTCGCGAGGAGCGAGAAGTCGGAGTGGCTGTGCGGGTCGACGAAGCCAGGGCAGACGACCTTGCCCGCGGCGTCGATCACGCGCGCCGCCGACTCCTCCGGGGCGAGGCGGCCGACCTCGACCACGCGGCCGTCCTCGATCGCGACGTCGCCGAGGAACGGCGGGCTGCCGGTGCCGTCGACGACCCAGCCGGAGCGGATGAGGACGTCGGCCGGCATTAGCTCGGACCTCCGCCGACGGAGGGGCCGAGGCGCGGGTCGAGGACGTCGCGGAGCCCGTCGCCGAGGAAGTTGAAGCCGAGGACGACGAGCATGATCGCGGCGCCGGGGAAGACCGAGAGCCACCACGCCGCGTCGATGTAGGAGCGCGCCGTGTTGAGCATCCCGCCCCAGGACGCCTCGGGTGGCTGTGTCCCGAGGCCGAGGAAGCTGAGCGCCGCCTCGGCGAGGATCGCGCTGCCGAGATAGACGGTCACGAGCACGATGAGGGGCGCGACGATGTTCGGCAGCAGGTGGCGCGTCATCACGCGGCGCCCCGAGGCGCCGAGCGCGCGGGTCGACTCGATGTACGGGAAGCCCATCACCTCGAGCACCGACCCGCGCACGACGCGCGCGATCGCGGGGGTGAACACGATCCCGATCGCGATCATCGCGTTGCGCCTGCTCGGCCCGAGGAGGCCCGCGATCACGATCGCGAAGACGAGGCCCGGCAGCGCGAACATGAGGTCGACGAGGCGCATCAGGATGCCGTCCACCCAGCCCTTGTAGAAACCTGCGACCAGGCCGAGCAACGTGCCCGCGACGAGCGCGATCCCGACGGCGATGAACCCGACCTGCAACGAGACCTGCGCCCCGTGGATGATCCGCGCCAGCTCGTCCCGGCCCAGCTCGTCCGTGCCCATCGGGTGCGCCCAGCTCGGCGCCTGCAAGCGCTCCGAGTCCTGCGCGTCGGGGTCGAGCGTCCAGATGTACTTCCCGAACACCGCGATGAAGACGTTGAAGAGGACGATCCCGGCCCCGATCAGCCCGATCGGGTTCCGCCACTTGCCGAGGAACGAGAGCCGCTGGCGCGGCATCGCAGCCCAGTGCCCGAAGGCGTCGGC
>DASUZN010000147.1:0-6620 GCA_036376855.1 Gaiella sp.
GGGCGTGGAGGCTCCCGGCGGTCGCCTTGCGTCGGCACTCGCGATCGTTACGGGCGCGATCCTGCTCCTCGCGGCTCTCGGCGCGGTGTGGCTCTTCGTCGTCCGGGGCGGCGACAGCTGGCCGGGACGGTGCCGGCGCTCCCGGCGGACGACCTCACGAACGACCCGACCGACGTCTGGCTCACGAACGGCGGCACGCTCTCAAACCAGCGCTACTCGCCGCTCGACGCCATCGACACGTCGAACGTGAAGGACCTGAAGGGCGTCTGGATGACGAACCTCGAGTCGGGCACGGCCGCGAAGTACTCGGCCGAGGGGCAGCCGATCTTCTACAACGGGATGCTCTACGTGCCGACGGGCGAGGACGACGTCTTCGCCGTCGACGTCGACACGGGTGCGATCCGCTGGAAGTACGACTCGGGCATCAGCCAGGAGATCGACCCCGGCGGCACCGGCGAGGGAGTCGGCCACGCCGGCGAGGCGACGACGGGGAACGCGGTGGCGGGCCAGCAGGTGTTCGCCGAGAACTGCTCCGGGTGTCATGGCCTGAGCGGCCACGGCGCGAACGGCGGCCCGACGCTCGTCGGAAAGACCGATCGCGATGCGGTGCTCGCACAGGTGCAGGACGGCGGCGGCGGGATGCCGGCCTTCAAGGGATCGCTCACCGAGCAGCAGATCCAGGACGTCGTGTCGTACGTGACCGAGAAGGTCGCTCCGGGCTAGATACGCGTGCCGTCGAGCCGGATCGTCCACGGCTCGACGGACTCGACCACGAGGTGCGAGCCGCTCCACGGGTCGCGGGCGAGGGTCGCGCGGACGTCGTCCTCGGACCCCGCCTCGATCACGAGGATCACGCGGTGCTCGTCGGCCAGCGGCCCGCCGAGCACGACGAAGCCCTCCTCGACGAGCCCGTCCATGAACGCCGCGTGCGCGTCCCAGCCGCTCTGCTCCTCCAGGGTGCGCGCCGCGTCCCAGTCCGGGCCCGAGCGCCGCTCGACGACGAAGAACATCGCCACGCGTCCATCGTAGGCGCGCGCGCCGGAGCCCGAGCCCGGGATACTCGCGGCGTGGAGCGCCTCTCCTGCGACGTCGTCGTCCTCGGCGGTGGCACGGCCGGCTGCGTCGTGGCGGGGAGGCTCGCCGCCGAGAGCGACGCCGAGGTCGTCGTCCTCGAGGCCGGGCCCGACTACGGCGCGCGTGACTCGGGGAGATGGCCGGCCGACCTGCTCGACGGCGGCGCGCTCGTCGCGTCGCACTCGTGGGACTACGACACGGGAGACCTGCACCCGTTGCGTGGCGCGATCGAGCTGCCGCGCGCGCGGGTGATCGGCGGCTGCTCGTCCCACAACGGCTGCGTCGCCGCGGTCGGCTGTCCGGACGACTACGACGCGTGGGCGCGGATCGTGGGCGACGAGCGCTGGGGCGCGGACTCGTTGCGGCCGCTGTTCGCGCGTGCGCTCGAGCGCCTTCGCGTCCGCACCTACACCGACGAGGAGGTCGGGCCGTTCCACCGCGCGTGCCTCGAGGCGGCGGCGGCGCTCGGCCTCCCCCGCGCCGACGACGTCGACGACCTCGACGGCGGCGTCGGCTTCGGCGTCGAGCCCGTCAACGTCGACGCGGGCGTCCGCGTGAACACGGCGTTCGCCTATCTCGACCCCGCGCGCGGGCACCCGAACCTGCGGATCGTCGACCGGGCGCTCTGTGACCGGGTCGTGCCGGGTCGCGACGAGGTCGAGGTCGTCGCGTGGCGCGACGGAGAGGAGATCCGCGTTCGCGCCGGGACTGCCGTGCTCGCGGCTGGGTCGTACGGGTCGCCGGCGATCCTGCTGCGCTCCGGCATCGGCCACCCGGACATCCTCGCCCCGCACGGCATCGCCACGGTGCTGGAGCTCCCCGGCGTGGGCCGGAGCCTGCACGACCACCCGCTCGTCGAGCTCGACTTCGTCGGCAGCGAGGCGCTGCGCGACGCGCTCGCCTCGGCCGCAGAGACGCGCTTCGTCCCCGAGGAGCAGACCCTCGGAAAGCTCCGGTCGAGCCGCGCGACCGGGCCGTACGACCTCCACCTGATCCCCGTCGCCGCTCCCGAGCACAGCCTGCTCGCCGGCCGCACGATCCTCGCCGTCGGGGCGATGGAGCCGCGCTCCCGCGGCCGGCTGACGCTCTCCGGCACCGATCCGGACGCGGCGCCCGTGATCGACCACGGCTATCTCACCGATCCGCAGGACGTCGCGGTGCTACTCGAGGGAATCGAGCGCGCGCGCGAGCTCGCGGCGGCCGAGCCGCTGCGAGCGCTCATCGGCGAGGAGCTCTCACCGGGTGCCGACGCCGACCTCGCCAGCGCAATCCGACGCTCCCACGTCCACTACTACCACCCGGTCGGGACGTGCGCGCTCGGCCCTGCCGACGACCCGCTTGCCGTGTGCGACGGTGGCGGCCGGCTCCACGGCCTCGAACGGATCGTCGTCGCCGACTGCTCGCTCATGCCCGTCGTCCCGCGCGCAAACACGAACGTCCCGGCGGTCGTCGTCGGGGAGCGGATCGCCGGCGAGCTGCTCGCGTGATGCATGTCGGCGAAAACCGGCGTGCCGCGCCTGCCGTAGATCTCTTGAGACACCATCCTCGGAGAAGGAGTACGGAGATGCGAAAACGACTAGGTCGGCGCACGGCGCCGTTACTGCTCGCGGTGGTCGCGGCGGCAGGGGTCGTGGCGGCAAGCGCGCTGGCCGCCTCGTCCCACCCGACGGTGAAGGTCATGAAGACCGCGAGCCTCGGCAAGCTGCTCGCGACCTCGAGCGGCCTCACGCTGTATCACTACACGGACGAGAAGGGCGGCAAGATCGACTGCAAGGGCGCGTGCGCCAAGCTCTGGCCACCGCTGCTCGTCAAGACGGGCGCGAAGCCGACCCTCGGCGCAGGTCTTTCGGCCGCGAAGGTCGGAACGGTCAAGCGCCCGGACGGCGGCACGCAGGTCACGTACAACGGCTACGCGCTGTACCGGTACGCACCGGACAAGAAGGCGGGCGACGTGAAGGGCCAGGCGCTCTTCAAGGCGTGGTACGTGATCGCGCCGACAGGGAAGCTCGTCAAGCGGGCGGCGGCCGCGCCGGCCTCGCCTCCCACCGACACGACGCCGACTGACACCACCGACGACGGCTCCAAGGGCGGCGGGTACGACTACGGCTAGACGACCCGTTCGATAGGAAGACGCTGCGGGGGACGCGGCTACAATCGCGTCCCCCGCAGGGATTCCCGAGTGGCCAAAGGGGGCGGGCTGTAAACCCGCTGGCTCAGCCTTCGGAGGTTCGAATCCTCCTCCCTGCATTGGAGATCGTCTCCCTCGGCTTCCGGACGGACCTGATGGTGCTCGCGCTCGGCGGCAGCGAGATCGAGCATGGGGAACGGCACGTCGCCGTCCATACTCCCGCGAACCCGACGTTCTGGTGGGGCAACTTCGTCCTCTTCGCCGATCCGGTCGGGCCGGGCGAGATCCCCGGGCGGCTCGCGCTCTTCGCCGACGCATTCCCCGGCGCCGAGCACGTCGCCTGGGGAATCGACTCGGTCGACGGGACGATCGGCGCCGAGACCGAGCTGGCGAGCGCCGGCTTCGAGCTGAGCCGCGACACGGTGCTCGCGGCGAGCGCGCTGCGGCCGCCGGCTCGGGGCGTCGAGGCGGAGCTGCGACCGCTCGCAGGCGACGAGGACTGGCGGCAGGCGCTCGAGCTGCGGATCGCGTGCCTCCCGGACGACGAGCACTACACGGAGCCATTCGTTCGCGCCCATCTCGCGGGCTCGCGGGCGCTCTGCGAGCGCGGCTCTGCAACGTGGTTCGGTGCATTCGAGCACGGAGCGCTGCGCTCCGCGCTCGGGGTCGTGTCGGACGGCGACGGCCTGGCACGGTTCCAGATGGTGGAGACACATCCCGAGGCACGGCGCCGCGGGCTCGCGACCGCGCTCGTCCACCGGGCGGGCCGTGCGGCGCTCGACGCAGGCGCCGAGACGCTCGTGATCGTCGCCGATCCGGCGTACCACGCGATCGACCTCTACCGCTCGGTCGGCTTCGACGACCGCGAGACGAAGGTCGAGCTCACCCGGCGGCCGCCCGCCGGCGCGCCGGGCGACGCCTAGACTCGCGCCGTGAGGACCTACGACGCGCTCGTCGTCGGAGCCGGGCCGGCCGGATCATCGACGGCGATCCACCTCGCCCGCGCGGGTTCCGGCGTGCTGCTCGTCGACAAGTCCCGGTTTCCGCGCGACAAGCCCTGCGGCGGCGGCCTCACCGGGCGGGCGCTGAAGCAGATTCCGGTCGACCCGTCGCCGGTCGTGGAGCGCGACGTCGACCGATTCGAGCTCCGCCTCCGCTACGGCTCGAGCTTCGCCCGCGACCACGACGTGCCGCTGATCCGGATGACGCAGCGGCGGCGGCTCGACGCATTCCTCGTCGAGCAGGCGGTCGCCGCCGGCGCCGAGCTTCGCGATGGTGTTCGCGTGGAGGCGATCGAGCCGTCCGAGAGCGGCGTCGCAGCCCGGATCGACGGCGAAGCGGTGCGCGCCGGCGTGCTCGTCGGTGCCGACGGCGCGAACGGCGTCGTCGCGCGGACGCTCGGCGTCGACGACGGGATCGTCCGTGGCGTTGCACTCGAGGGCAACGTCCCGCTCGAGGCAGTGCACGTCGACCTCGAGCGAACGGCGGTGATCGAGCTGGCGGTGCTACCGGGCGGTTACGGCTGGGTCTTCCCGAAGGGCGACCACGCGAACCTCGGCGTCGGCGGCTGGGGCAGCGAGGGGCCACGGCTCCGAGAGCACCTCGCCAGCCTCGCCCGCGAGCACGGCGTCGACCCCGGAGCGCTGACTGAGATCCGTGGCCACCGTCTGCCGATGCGGCGTCTCGGCACGGCGGCCGGCAGCGGCCGGACGCTCCTCGTCGGCGACGCCGCGGGGCTCGTCGACCCGCTGTCCGGCGACGGCATGTACGAGGCGTTCGTCTCGGCGCGACTCGCCGCGGACGCCGTCGTCTCCGGCGACCTCGACGGCTACACGGCCGCGCTGTCGGCGGCGCTCGACCGGCACGCCGCCGCGTCGTGGGCAGCGAAGCGCGCGCTCGACCGCCATCCACGGGTGGTCTTCGCCGCCGCCCGGGCGCCGGGGGTGTTCAAGGTGGTCGCGGGGCTCCTGTGCGGCGACGTCGCGCACCCGGCCGACGCGCACGGCGTCGCGCGCGGTCCGCTGAAGCTGATCGCCAGGCTCGCCGGCTAGGCCTCTAGTCCTCGGCGAGGGCCTCGGCGAGCAGCGACGTCGCATAGCCCCTCCACGCGAGCTCGTGGTCGGTGAGAAGGAGTGCAAGCGATTCGCGCGCACCCCGGAGGCCCCCCACGTCGGTCGAGAGGGCCTCGAGGCCGGAGAGGAGCTGGGCGCGCCGTTCGGGCAGGTCGAGGTCGTCGGCGAGCGAGGTCGCGGCCCGGCCGAACGGATCGAGCCGCCGGCGCGGGTCGCCGCCCACCGCGAGCAGAAGCTCCGCCCGGCGCACGGCAGCATTCAGCTCCTCGTCGCCGACGGTGACCTGCCGCCCGGCGAAGAAGCAGAGCATCGTCCACTGTTCGGCCGGCTCCGCCCGCTCCACCAAGCGCAGCCAGTCGCGGATCGTGTCCCGCGCCACGCCGCTGGTTCTACCCCACCGCTGCCGTTGCGGAGAATGTTCGGATTCCGTTGGCATCCGCAGGACCGCGATCAAGGCGGCCGAATCGCCGTCCGATAGGGGTAGGTATGGGTGGTGGACGGCTCCTGTACGCACTTGCGGGCTCGATCGCCGCGCTGGTCCTACCGGCGACCGCGGCCGCAACCGACCCGGGGCCGGCGCTGGCGGCGTCCGCGGCGCAGCCGAAGTCGCCGAGCTGGGCCGCGCCGCAGATCGCCTCGGTCGTCCTGGCCGGCGTGATGGGGCCGAGCGTCGTCGCGTTCCGGCCCGACGACCCGCTCACGCGCGAGGAGCTGCACGTCGCGATCGTCGCCCTGGGCAAGCCCCATCAGGCCCCCACCGACCCGACGCGGATCGTGACGATGCGCGAGCTCGACGCGCAGCTCGTCGCGGCCGCGGGCCTGCTTCCGGCGGCACGGACGATCCGTCTCGCAGCGCGGGACGCCGGCCTCGATCCGACCGACATGCTCGGCACGGAGACGATCGCGCGCCTGCTCGGGCTGCGCGTCAACCATCCCCAGGGAAGCGAGGAGCTCGAGCGTTCGCCCAAGCAGCCCGCCTCGCGTGCCGAGGCGGCATACTCGCTGGCGAAGTTCCGCCTCCTGGATGCCGGTCGCATTGCGGCGATCCAGGCCCTCGCAGGCCGCTTCTCGGTCCCGACGCTCACCGAGCTCCAGCGTGACGTGCTGGCTCGGGCGCTGCGCTTCGTCGGCACTCCCTACGTCTTCGCGGGGATGTCGGAGCAGACGCAGAAGCTGTGGAGCGCGACCGCCCCGGGCAACGCGATCACCGTTCCCGGCGGCTTCGACTGCTCCGGCTTCGTCTGGCGCGTCTACAAGCTCGAGCCGTACCCCGACGCACCGGCGCTCGCCGCGGTGCTGCGGGGGAGGACGACCTACGCGATGAGCGGCGAGGTGCCGAAGGTCGA
>DASUZN010000148.1:0-7394 GCA_036376855.1 Gaiella sp.
CTCGTCGGTCGAGTCCTTCCACTGCGCCGCGAGCCCGGTGACGCCGGTCTCCGCATGCGGGAGCCGTCCGACCGTGTCGGGGACGATCCGGTCGCGGAGGACGCCGAGCGCGGCGTCGGCCTCAGGGTCGGTCGTCTTGCCGTCGATCGGGATCGTGACGTTCGCGACGGTCGCGTCCCGGTTTACGTCGACGGTGATCGGCTCGTGCATCCGGCCGCTCGCGAGCGCCTGCCGCTCGAGCCGGCGAATCGCCGTCTGCACGGCGGGGGCGTTCACGTCCGGCGCGTTCACGACGACGTTCGCCGGCAGGGCCGTGCCCGGGAACGCCTGCTGCATCTTCGTGTACGCCTGCACGACGGGAAGGGACTGCGGGAACGTGTCCGGGCCTGCCATCGCCATGCGGAGCTGGAGCGCGGGCACCGCCAACGCCACGAGCATGCCGCCGGCAAGGACGACCGACAGGAGCGGCCGCCGCAGCACGCGGTCGAGGATCGCGCCCCAGAACCGGCTCTCACCGCCGGCCCGACGACGCCCGACGAACGGCACGCGGCCACGGTCGACCTTGTCGCCGAGCCGCGAGAGCAGCGCCGGCAGGACGGTCAGCGAGCCGAGCACGGCGATCGCGACCACGGTGATGGCTGCGACGCCGAGCGACTCGAACGTCGAGTCGCCGGTGAGGAACATGCCGGCCATCGCCACCATCACGGTGAGGCCCGCGACGAGCACCGAGCGACCCGACGTCGCCGCCGCGGCCTCGAGCGCCGCCCGTTCGCTACGACCCGCGGCCCGCTCCTCGCGCTCGCGCTTCAAGTAGAACATCGCGTAGTCGACGCCGACGGCGAGCCCGATCAGGAGCACGAGCGCCGGCGCCTGCATCGCAACCGGGAACACGTGGCTCGGGATCGCGATGAGGCCGAACGTCGCGAAGACGGCGGTCAGCGCCAGGAGCAGCGGGATGCCCGCCGCGACGAGCGCTCCGAATGCCACCAGCAGGATCACGAGCGTGACCGGAAGGGAGAGCAGCCCGGCCTTGCCGAGATCGTCCCCGTACGCGGTGACCAGGGCGTCGACCTTGCTCGCGTCGCCGAACTCTCCGATGAAGAGCTGCGGGTGCGCCTTCTGTAGCTCGTTCACCCGGTCGAGGACCGGGCCGATCCGGTCGACCGCCGTGTCGGGATCGCCGCGGATCTGAAGTCCCACGAGCGCCGCGTGCCCGTCGGGAGAGATCTGACCGGCGTTCCCGGGAGCGAGCGGCGAGCTGACGTTCTGAACGACGTCGAGCGTCGAGATCGCCGCGACGACGTCGCCCACAGCCGCTCTGAACTGCGGGTCGCTCGCCCGTAGTGTCGAGCTCTGGATCAGGACGTTCTCGCCGGCGGGTTGCGGGAACCCGGCGTCGAGGATCCTGTCCATCCGGCCGGACTCGCCCGGCCCGGGCGCGTCGGCGTCGATCGACTTCATGCCGACCATGCCGCCGATGCCGAACGCGACGGCGACGAAGGCGAGCCAGCCGAACGTCGCGGTCTTCCAGTGTGTGGCGCTCCAGCGACCCATGCGGGCCGCGATGTTGTTGCGGTTCATGACGTCCTCCTTCGTGCGTGTCGGTGTGCGTGACTCCATGGCTCGACGCTAGGAGCCGAGCCGCGGCTTGACGTCGTCGCGAGGCCGGATTCGCACTCGCACCCTGCGACGATCCGGGCTCCTACCCAGGTAGGAGGCGACGCGGTGGAAGGGGAGGTACGTTCAGGCGGTGAGCCGCTTGGGACAGATCGCGCGCGAATGGTGGTTCGACATCGTGATCGTCGCCCTCGCAGGCGCGGCGGTGCTCGAGGTCGCGATCAGGCGCGACGACCGCGACGCGCCTGAGACGACCCTCTGGTTCTGCATCCCGGCGGCCGCGGTGGTCGTGCTCGGGCTTCTCGCGAGGCGGCGCTTCCCGTTCGGCGCGCCTGCGGCGTTCTGGCTCATGGCGGCGGCGTTCTCGTTCGTCGACGGCCGGTTGATCCCATACCCCGCGGGCCTCTATCTCGCCGGGATGCTCGCGGCGTTCCTGCTCGGAAACCTGCGCGACGTCGTCCTGGCGCGGGTCGGTCTCGCGGTGATCCTCGGCAGCATGGCGACGATCATCCTGAACCGGCCCGGACACTCACCGGGGGAGGTCGTGTTCATTCCGCTCCTCTTCGGGATCGCCTGGCTCGCCGGCTTCGCGCTCAACGCCCGGGCCGAGCAGGCGGACGCAGCCGAGGCGCGTGCGGCCCAGGCGGAGCGCGACCGCGAGACCGCAGCGCGGATCGCCGTGGCGGAGGAGCGCTCGCGGATCGCACGCGAGCTCCACGACATCGTCGCCCACGCCGTGAGCGTGATGGTGCTCCAGGTCGGCGCCGTGCGCCACAAGCTCCCGGACGAGCTCGCCGACGAGTCGGACGCGCTGCGCGGCGTCGAGCAGGCCGGTCGCACCGCTCTCGCCGAGATGCGGCGGCTCCTCGCAGCGATGCGGGACGACGGCGAGGACCTCGAGCTCGGCCCGCAGCCCGGTCTCGACAGCGTCGGCACGCTCGTGGCGGACGTCGAACGCGCGGGCTTGCCCGTGACGCTGCACGTCGAGGGCGAGGAAGCGCCGCTTCCCCGGGCGATCGACCTCTCCGCGTACCGGATCGTGCAGGAGGCGCTGACGAACACGCTCAAGCACGCGCACGCGCGGCGGGCCGACGTGACGTTGCGGTACGCGCCGAACGAGCTGCGGATCGAGGTGCGCGACGACGGGACGGGCGGCGGCAGCACCAACGGGACCGGCTACGGGCTGGTCGGTGTTCGAGAGCGGGTGAAGATCTACGGCGGCACGATGACCGCCGGCGCGGTGCCGGAGGGCGGCTTCGTCCTCGACGCGAGACTTCCGCTCGGCGGTGACCGCAGGTGACGATCCGCGTTCTCGTCGCCGACGACCAGTCGATGGTGAGGGCGGGCTTCCGCATGCTGCTCTCGGGCGAGGAGGACATCGAGGTCGTCGCCGAGGCATCGAACGGCAAGGAGGCGGTCGAGAAGGCGGCGCGCTTCGATCCGACGGTCGTGCTGATGGATATCCGCATGCCCGAGCTCGACGGGCTCGAGGCGACCCGGCGGATCCTCGCCGCGGACCCGGACGCGCGCGTCCTCGTCCTGACGACCTTCGACCTCGACGAGTACGTCTACGAGGCGCTCCGCGCGGGAGCGAGCGGCTTCGTCCTGAAGGACGATCCGCCGGAGCAGCTGATCGCGGCCGTTCGGACCGTCGCCTCGGGCGACGCCCTGCTCTCGCCTTCGGTCACGAGGCGCGTGATCGGCGCGTTCACGCGGATGCCGCGACCGACGCCGCCGAAGGAGCTCGACGACCTCAGCACGCGCGAGCGCGAGGTGTTCCGCCTCGTCGCCCGCGGGCTCTCGAATGCGCAGATCGGGCAGGAGCTCTTCATCGGCGAGACCACCGTGAAGACACACGTGACCCACATCCTGTCCAAGCTCGGCCTCCACGACCGCGTCCAGGCGGTCGTCCTCGCCTATCAGACCGGCGCCTTCGACGCCGACGAGCTCGAGCTCCGCGGCTGACGCGGTCAGATGTCGAGCCGCTCGTCCTCGAGATCGAGGTCGCGCTCGACGCGGAGCCAGACGTCGTTCGAGATCACGCCCGCGCGGCGAAGCTGGAGGAGCGCGTCGCGCTCGGCGTCGAGCAGCTCCCGGCGCAGCCGCTGGTAGTCCTGCGAGCGGCTCTCGATCGAGCCGTCGTCGCCGTCGTCGAGGCGCGCCTGGAAGCGGTTCGTCCGGAACCGGTAGGCGCCGCGCATCCGCTCCACGGTGTCCTCGCGCACCCATTCCTCGCCGACGAGCTCCTCGAGCCGGGCGAGCGCTGCCTCTGCGCCGCGGATGCGCGCCTTCGCATCCTCCCGTTCCTCGATGCCGTCGTCCTCGAGCCCGAGCCAGCGGATGAGGAGCGGCAGCGTCAGGCCCATCGCGACGAGCGTGAAGAGGATGACCGCGAAGGTCAGGAAGAGGACGAGGTCGCGTCCGGGGAACGGGTCGCCGGCGTCCGTGGTGAGCGGGAGCGCGAGCGCCGCCGCGAGCGACACCGCGCCGCGCATCCCCGCCCACGAGAGGAAGACGCCGCCGCGCCAGCTCGTCATGCGCCCTGCGAACCACTTCGGCGCCTGCATCACGACGAAGACCCACGCGAACCGCACCGCGACGACCGTGAGGCTGACGAGCAGCGAGTACCCGATCAGCGCTCCGGTCGAGATGCTCTCGAGCGCGTCCACGACGACGGGCAGCTGAAGCCCGACCAGGACGAAGAGGAGCGCGTTCAGGAGGTACTGCACGATCCCCCACACGGCGACGGTCTGCAGCCGCACCTGCGCGGTGGTCAGCTCCGGCGTGAACCACCCGAGGTAGATGCCCGCCGTCACGGCGGCGAGGACGGCCGACACGCCGAGGAGCTCGGCGGGGATGAACGCGAGGTAGCCGGTGAGGAGCGAGATCGTGATCTCCGCCGGCGGGTTGTCGACGCGGCGCCGGAGCTGCCGCACCAGCCAGCCGACGCCGAGGCCCACACCGACGCCGCCGACGACACTGATGACGAACAGACCACCCGCCTCCCATGCCGAGAACGACCCGGAGACGACGGCCACGACCGCGACGCGGTACGCGACGAGCCCGGTTCCGTCGTTGACGAGGCTCTCCCCCTCGACGATCGTGACGAGCTTGCGCGGGACGCCGAGGCGGCGCGCGATCGAGGTCGCCGCGAGCGGGTCGGTGGGCGAGACGATCGCGCCGAGGACGAACGCGCTGCCCCACGAGAGCCCCTCCACGAACGCGTGGGCGACGACGGCCACGCCGACCGTCGTCGCGACCACGAGGCCGACCGCGAGCGCCGTGATCGGGCGTGCGCTCGCGCGCAGGTCGCGGAGCGACGTGAAGAAGGCGGCGCCGTAGAGAAGCGGCGGCAGCACGCCGAAGAACACGAGCTCGGGAGGGAGCTCGAGCTCTGGCATCCCCGGCACGAGCCCGATCACGAGCCCGCCGATGACGAGCAGGATGGGGTACGGCACGCGCAGCGCCGGCGCGATGACGAGCATCGTCGCGACGGCCAGGAGGAGGCCGAGCGCTACGAGGCCGTCGTAGAGGTCGAGGTGCACCGCCGCATCTTGCCCGCACCGGACCGGCGCTCCGACCGCGCACGCACGGTCGCCCCGGTTTTGCTCAGCCGACGTCCGTGCCGCGCGCGACGGGCGCCCGGGGCAGCCGCACGATCGCGTCGAGACCCCCTGAACGCGCCTCTCCGAGCTCCACCGAGCCGCCGTCGGCCGCCGCGAGCCGCTGGACGATCGCGAGCCCGAGGCCGGATCCCTCACCCTCGCGCCCGGGCGCTCGCCAGAAGCGGTCGAACGCCCGGCCGCGCTCCCCGGCGCTCATCCCCGGGCCCTCGTCCGTGACGTGGAGCTCGACCCACCCGTCCGCAACGGCCGCGGAGACCGTGATGGCCGTCTCGGACGGTGATGCGTCGAGCGCGTTCGCGAGCAGGTTGTCGAGCACCTGCTCGAGGCGGCCCGGCGTCGCAAGCGCGACGGCGCTCGCCTCCACGTCACGCCGGAGGGCGACGCCGCGCTCGTCGGCGAGCGCGTTCCAGGCGGCGAGGCGCTCGTCGACGACCGGAGCCACCGCGACCCGCTCGGGTGCCCCCCGGGCGCGGTCCGCGCGGGCAAGGGCGAGCAGGCCGTCGACGAGCGTCGACAGCCGCTCGACCTCCGCGAGCGCCCCCGCGAGCTCGTCCTTGCCCGACCCGGCGACGTCGCGGTCGAGGTTCTCGAGACGGAGTCGAAGCGCCGCAAGCGGTGTGCGCAGCTGGTGGGAGGCGTCGGCGACGAAGACATCCTGCGAACGGACGAGTTGGTCGAGCTCGGCCGTCATCGCGTTGAACGTCTCGGCGAGGCGGCGCATCTCGGGCGGCCCCTCGACCGGCGCGCGGCCTCCGAGGTCGCCCCCGGCGATTGCCTCCGCCGCGTGCTCGAGCCTCTCGAGCGGGCGGGTCATCCAGCGCGAGAGCACGATCGCCACCAGCGCGGCCGCGGCCAGGACGCCGGCAGCGATGATCGCGAGCAGCGTCCAGTAGCGGTGGATGCGACTGTCGACCGCCGAGGTCGGATAGCTGATGCGGACGGCCCCGTGCACGACGCCGCTCGAGGCGACCGGGACGGCGACGTAGAGCAGGTCGACGCCGAGGGTCTTTGAATGGCGGATCCCGCTCGCCACCTCTCCCGCAAGCGCCCGCGCGATCTCCGGACGCGTCGCGAAGTCGCGGCTCCCCGTCGGAGCCGAGTCGATCACCTCCCGGCCGCTCCGGTCGACGACGACCACGCGGCCACCCGTGTCGCGGGTGTAGCTCCGCGCGACCGCCGAGACGCGCGCGGGGACGCTCGTCCCGTGCTCGAGCGCATCCTCGACGAGCGTGGAGAGGGCGACGGCGTCGCGTTCGACCTTGTGCGTCAGATCCTGGCGCTCGTTGTTCGCGTACGCGATCCCGAGCGGGATCTCGAGCAGGGCGAGGACGAGGACGGCGACGGCGAGGTAGCTGAGGAGGAGCCTCCGCCTCACGACTGCGGAGCGAGTCTGAGGCCGACCCCGCGGACCGTCTCGATCCAGCGCGGGTCGCCGAGCTTCCTGCGCAGCGAAGCGACGTGGACGTCGACCGTCTTCGTCGGCCCGAACCAGTCCGTCCTCCACACCTCCCGCAGGACGTGCTCCCGGCTGACCACGGCGCCGGGGTCGGCCGCGAGCAGCGCGAGCAGGTCGAACTCCTTCGGCGTCAGCTCGACCTCCGTTCCGGCGAGCGCGACGCGCCGTGCGCGGATGTCGATCTCGAGCGATCCCGCGACGAGCCGCGTGTTCGGCGTCCCGCGCTGGGTCCGGCGCAGGACCGCTCGGATCCGCGCGAGAAGCTCGCGGAAGCCGAACGGCTTGACGACGTAGTCGTCGGCGCCGAGCTCCAGGCCGACGACGCGGTCGATCTCCTCTCCCTTGGCGGTGACGACGATGATCGGCACGTCGGAGCGCGCGCGGAGGCGCTGGCAGACCTCCGTGCCGTCCATGTCGGGGAGGCGCAGGTCGAGCAGGACGAGGTCGGGCAGCCGCGCGGAGAGCGCTGCGGTGCCCGTCGCGACCCGTTCGACGTCGAAGCCCTCCCGCCTGAGCCCCTCGGCGAGCGGCGCGGCGATCGCATCCTCGTCCTCGACGAGCAGGATGTTCATGCCCCCATGGTCGCAGCAGCGGACGTGCCGGGCTTCGGTGGAAACCCGAATCCTTACCTCGGCCTTGAGATGAGTTACCTCGCGGCGGGGCGGCCCTGGCGCGGGCGCTCGTACCGTCGGGAC